>DATLBQ010000296.1:0-7854 GCA_035526805.1 Pyrinomonadaceae bacterium | reverse complement strand
GATGAATCGAACCAGCTCACCCGAAACAATGCGAGCCTCGAGCTCTGTTTTCTTGCCACTGAGAATCGCCTGATCAAGTTGAGCGATGAAGCTGCGGACCGAAGGATCGACCGGCAAAGTATTTGCCGCCGTTTCCGCTTTAATGCGTCCGGCGCGAGCTGCCAGGGACGATGCGTATTCGGCGTCAGCCCTAACTGCGTCAGTGAAGCGGCGCGCCGCATCACTTGCCTGACCTTTTCTCAAACTGATTTTCCCGAGGCCGATGTTGGCCCATGCGACTGCGGCAGGCGTGGGTAGCGGATCATCAAGCGCCAACTGAAACAGTTTCGCTGCCTCGTCGACCTTGTTCTGCCCGAGTAATGCTCGCGCAAGCAGAATTCGCGCCTCCTGCATATTCGGCACGACCGCGAGTATCTCGCGTACAATTGTTTCAGCCTTAGTATAGTCCTGAGCACCGAATTGGCGCGTAGCATCAGCCAGAGCTTCCTGCACGTCACGCACGCGCGGTGCGCTGTCGTTGGCATAATCCAGCTGCGGGTAAAGCTTGTCAGGATCAATCTCAACGCGAACCGGCCTGGCTGCAGTCTTGAATACGGCTTCGCCGAAATTCTTATTCGGCACGGTGATAGCGACCGAAAGTTGCTCGCCGCTCGCGGTTGTCGCCTTCACAGTTGTAACCGCATCCGTAGATCCCAGATTTCGCAGTGCAGCTACCCATTCGGCGCCACGTTGTTGTGGGACGCCAATCATCAGGTCGAGATCGGTGATCTGGTCCAGCTGTTGATCGAGCAGCGCTTTCACTCGCTCACCACTCCGTTCGGCTAAAGCGGCTCGCAAAGCAGCGAGCGTGATGCCGCTGGAGTTTGTCTTGCCAGCCTGCAGCAATTCGCGCACGCTGTTAATGAACGTATCGTAGCCGATGTTGTTCGCAACCAGTCGCCACACCATCGCGCCTTTGTTAGGCACTGAGTTGAAATAGGTGCTATCCAGTGGAGTGACACGTGCCAGCGGTCCGTCCTTGCGTGCGACGCTGCTGTAGGCCAGACGTTCTCTGAGCATTTCCGCTTTGGCAGCATCGCGTCCGAAGTGCTTTTCAATAAACTGCGTCGCCAGAAACCGGGAAAGCGCTTCACGCAACAAGCCGCCGCCCTCGCCTCTCACCGGCGTTTGAGCGCCAAGCCACAGGCGTGCCGTTGCTTCCGAAATCAGCAACGCCGTCGCGGAATCAACCTTGGATCTCCGGAACGCCCCGGGTTCGATCAATATCGTGCCGCCATCACTAAAGCCCGCTCCGCGGCGCACGGCCACCAAACGAATCGGAACTTCCGGCGCGGGCCCCAGCAATCCCGCATAGTAGGCGCGGGCGGCACCAGCAAGATTTACAATAGTCTCCGCTTGTTTCTTCTCCTCCGCGGTGGCGCCGCGCGGAAGCAAGGCGGTGATATTTTTTGCCTCGCCCTGGCCCTCGATCTTTTCCCAATCACCTTGCACAAAAAATGGTTGGCCAAACAGTGATTGTTCGTAAACAGTAGAACCAGCTGAATTGTTCTCGGTCCCCGCGCTGATTACGTTTGTGCCGTTGACCGCCACACGAAACGGCGCAACGTCGGCGCCGCGAACAGTGAACGGTGTGTTAGGCATCGGGTACCAAAATGACAGCGGAAGAAATTGAGATCCAATTGGGGAAATGGCAGCGAGACCTGAATTGCTTTCAACAGGAAGACTGTAGCTAATATTAATGGCCAGCGAAGCGCCGGAAGCAAACGAGCCGGGGAGCGACACGGTAACTCTCTGAAGATTCCCATAAGCCTCGGGCACTGAACGAAAGTTTGCAGTTGCACTGCCAACCGTCACGCTCTTGATGGAAGCTTTATTGGCAATTCGAAACGTAAACGAAGTGCCCGTGCCGCGGCCCACGTTTGTTGCGTTGACTAACGCCGTCGCCTCCAACGTTCGTTCAGCCTGCTGAATATTTGCAGTGATATCAAATTTGGTTACCTGCCACGCGGCCCTGGCTTCTTCCTGTGCCGGAGTTGCAGACGATAAAAGAAACAGGGTTGTAAGAACAGCGGAAATGATCTTCATACTGAACGAACCTCTGACCAGGTACTCTCGACACCTTGAATCATTCACTGTTTACGTGGAGAGGGATTCTAACAAAGTTTCTAGAGCGTATTCTGACCGGAACGGTTCCTCACTAACTCGTGAATTTCGCGCAGCATCACCAACAGTGACTCCATGCGTTCCAGCGGTAGCGCGTTTGGCCCATCGGATGGCGCGCGCTCCGGGCAATCGTGCACTTCCATAAAAACGGCATCCACTCCACAAGCAACTCCGGCGCGAGCGAGCGGTTCGATGTATTCCGACTGTCCGCCCGTTGCATATCCGAGACCTCCGGGAAGCTGCAGCGAATGCGTCACATCGAAGACTACTGGCACGCCGAATTCGTGCATGATCGGAAACGACCGCATGTCCACCACTAAATTATTGTAACCAAAACTAACGCCGCGTTCTGTTAGTAGCAGCCTGTCGCAACCGACCGCGCGAGCTTTGTCAACAATATTGCGGGCGTCAAGTGGTGCGAGAAATTGGCCTTTCTTGATATTGACCGCGCGTCCCGATCGCGCCGCCTCCAGAACAAGGTCCGTCTGTCGCGAAAGGAACGCGGGGATCTGCAACACGTCGGCTACCTCGGCCACCGGCGCTACCTGCGAGACTTCGTGAACATCAGTCAAAACAGGAACACCCAATTCTGTCTTAACCTGAAGCAATACTTCGAGACCTTCCTGCATGCCAAGGCCGCGAAAACTCTTGATCGATGAGCGGTTGGCTTTGTCAAATGATGACTTATAAATGAAGTCGAGTCCGGCATTGCGTGCCCGCGTGGCGCACTCGCGCGCCATCATCAGTGCATGCTCGCGGGATTCGATGACGCAAGGACCGGCGATGATCGTTAACCGTCCGTCACCAAAACTTGCATTGCCAACCTGGAATGCTTTTACACCAGAGTTTCCCATAAGTGTCTGATTAAGTACCTTCGACGCGTAGCGTCGGCATAAATTTAGCCGGCGTTTTAACGCCGGGATACGGTCACCATGGAACTCGTCGAGTTAGCGACGATTGAGTCCGGCTCTATTTTCAGGCGTGGCAACCGCGACGCAGCCTATATTGAACTTTTCCCCCGGCCCTTGAAAGGCCGGGCTAAATTCAAATCGACGCTCCGCGTCGAAGTATCACCAACTAAAACGGTTTCTTGAATATGCGCTTCATTTTGTTAAGAAATGAATTTTCCTTCTTTTTCGGCTGAACGGGCGTCTTTCTCGCTTGCGCTTTCGGCGATGGCGACGGCGAAGGAGATGGTGTCGGCTCGACCGTAGGGCTAGGGCTTGCCGTCACCACGCTTGCGGCAGGCGCGAACCCATTTCGCGAACGCACCGCCATTATGATTCCAAGCAGCAGCACGGCGGCCACGACAACAGCAACTACTCTAAACTGCCTGTTCGCCCAGATCGATGTCGCGAGCGGTAGAGAAATTCTGGGAAACGAATATTTTGCCGGCGCCAAACTCTGCGCTGAGCCAGCCCCAACCGCCGGTACCGCTGGAGCAGGACGAATTATTGTTACTTCACTGACATCGGCAGTGGCGCGATTTTCACGCAAACGCGAAATGTCTATAACCAGGCGGCCCGAAGGCGACTCCGTCCCCACGCTGCGTAGGGCAGCGAGGTCAGGTGAGCTGGTGATCGCAGCATGTTCAAATCCAAGCCGCTCGGCCGTTGCCAGAAGTTCCTTGCTAAATTCTGCGGCATTTGCCGGGCGATCCTCCGGTTTCTTTTCCAGCGTGTGCAGCACCACTTGCTCCAGAGCCGGAGGGATAGTGGAAACAAACTCGCGCGGACTACGTGGAATTTCCGAAGTGTGCTTCATCGCGATCGCCAGCGGGGTGGAGCCGCTGAAAGGAACCGTGCCGGTGAGCATCTCGTAAAGAATACATCCCAAACTGTAGACGTCGGCAGCGGGCGTCAAGTCAAGGCCGTCGCATTGCTCGGGCGACATGTACCGCGGTGTGCCGATCATCACGCCCACCTGGGTTAGAGTCATCGGGTCGTCTTCATCGAAGGACTCGGCAGCGAGTTTGGCGATTCCAAAATCGAGAACCTTAACGACTGCCGGTACGTCAGCACGCTGGACGATGAAGATGTTCGCCGGCTTCAGGTCGCGGTGAATGATCCCTGCTTCGTGGGCCGCCGCCACGGCCGCGGAAATCTGCAACATCAGCGAGACTGAGCGCGCTACGTCAAGTGGCGCTTCTTTCGCGAGCACATCCCGAAGCGTGCGCCCCTCCAACAACTCCATCACGAGATAGACATAGCCGTCATGTGATTCTCCGAAATCAGTGACGGTGACGGCATTGGCATGTTGCAGGCGTCCAGCGGCTCTTGCTTCTCGTCGAAACCTGGTGCGCGCCGCCTCATCCTCGACAAAGCGTTGATTCAACACTTTGACCGCCACCGGGCGATCAATCAGCAAGTGACGCGCGCGATACACGGTGCCCATGCCGCCGATCCCGAGTTGCTCCTCGAGCCGGTACTTTTCGTCAAGAGTGTGTCCCACCAATGGATCAACTGGTGACCCACCGACGGTGGAATCAGCCTGTAATAGCGACTGATCCTCCGGACAAAGTTCAAAGTCCGCCGAGAACTGCTGTCCGCATTTAGGGCAATGAAGCATATGACTGAGTTGGGAGAGAACCATTATTACCTAAACCGGTGGCGAGCGGTAGCGAGGGTATTTTAGGAGGTACTCAAGCAGTTCAGAGTTCAAGCTTTAGCTTGCGTGGTCAATTGGCAACCAAACCCACAGCCTAAAGGCTGAACTTTTGAACTGGTAGTTCGTTATTCTGCGCTGACGACGCTCGCGCGCTCCGGAATCAGAGGCTCAGCATCGGCGCTCTTGTCCATCGAAGTTTCGTTTTGCACGCGGTTTTCATAGGCCGCACGCACAAACGACGAAAACATTCGATGGGCACTCAGGGGCTTCGACTTGTATTCGGGATGAAACTGACAGGCCAGAAACCAGGGATGTTCTTCACGTGAGAGTTCAATCATTTCCACAAACTTGCCATCAGGTGAGACTCCGCTGAATACGAGACCGGCCGCCTCAAGAGTTTGGCGAAACTCCGGGTTAAATTCATATCGATGACGATGTCGCTCGCTGATTACATCGGCTCCGTAAACCTGCTGCGCCTGCGAACCACTAGAGAGATTGCAGGGCCAGGCGCCAAGACGCATCGTTCCTCCCAGCTCTTCGACGTCGACCAGGTCTCGCAGCTTGAAAATAATCGGATGGGTCGTCTCGCTATTAAACTCAGTCGAATCCGCGTCCTTCAGCCCGCAGATGTTTCGCGCATACTCGATGCAAGCCGTCTGCATCCCCAGGCAGATGCCAAAATAAGGGGTGCGACTCTTGCGCGCATAAGTAATCGCGCGAATCATTCCCGCCACGCCTCGCTTGCCAAAGCCTCCGGGGACCAGTATGGCGTCAAAGTCACGCAGACGTGATTCGTAGTCGTCATCCATTAACTCTTCGGATTCAATCCACTTCACGCTCACACGCACATTATTGGCAACGCCGCCGTGCGTTAGCGCTTCGCGCAGAGATTTGTATGAATCTTCGAGTTCGACATACTTGCCCACTATCGCAATAGACGTTTCGCCGCCTGAAGGTTCGCGTATTGTTCCTACCAGATCGCGCCACTCGGAAAGATCGGAGTGCGAGGCACGCGCCCCGAATCCGAGTTGCGTAACAATCAACTCATCCAGGCCCTGCTCATGAAACGCAAGCGGCACATCGTAGATCGTGTCGACATCCTGGGCGCTGATCACCGCGGACTCTTTGACGTTGCAGAACAGCGCAATCTTTGAGCGCAGATCATAAGACAGCGGTTTTTCAGAACGACATAAGAGAATGTCAGGTGCAATACCAATCTCGCGAAGTTCCTTGACGGAGTGTTGCGTGGGCTTTGTCTTCAATTCCTTGGCTGCGGCGATGTAGGGAACCAGGGTGACGTGGATGAAGAGTGTGTTGCCCGCGCCTTCCTCGTTACCCATCTGACGAATTGCCTCCAGAAAAGGCAACGACTCGATGTCGCCGACCGTGCCGCCAATCTCCACAATGATGGCGTCCGGATTGTCCTTTTCGGCTACCGCGCGCACCGCGGCCTTTATTTCGTTGGTGATGTGAGGCACCACTTGAATTGTCTTTCCCAGGTAATCGCCACGCCGCTCCTTCTCAATAACAGAAAGATAAATTCGCCCGGTGGTCCAGTTATTAGCTTGTGACAGCGGCGCATGCGTGAAGCGTTCGTAATGACCAAGATCCAAATCGGTTTCCGCTCCATCGTCAGTTACAAATACTTCGCCGTGTTGGAATGGCGACATCGTGCCCGGGTCGACGTTGATGTAGGGATCGAGCTTGATTAGTGAAACGCTTAAGCCGCGAGCCTCAAGCAGGCACCCTATTGAAGAAGCCGCCAGGCCTTTACCCAAGCTCGAAACAACGCCACCGGTAACAAAGATGTATTTAGTCATGAGTTTATTCCTTGTCCAATGTCTAATGTCCAATGCGCAAAGGCAACTGTGAATTTCTGCCTTCGGCCTGGTGCCTTGTGCCTACTGTTTTCTCTCCTCGCTATCTCCGGCCTCATCGCCGTCACCCTTTGCCTGCTCGCTATCGAAACGTCCTTCTTTGAAATCCTCCTGCGCTGCAACAGCCTTTGACGTTGCCGGATCGAGAATTTTTTGCAAACCCACAAAGCCGGCGCTCAAAAGGCTGGGGGCCTCGCCGGCACGCTTATCAAACTCCTCGACGCTTATTTCATATGGGCGCGACAGCCGCCACAGCGCCACCACACCGCTTAAAACAATCCCGCCAATTACTGCTAAGCCAATCCAGTCGCTCATAGGACCTTAGTCTCAAGTTCCAAGTTTCAAGTTCGGAGTTTCGCGTTCTTGTTTAGTGTTCTTGTTTGGTGTTCTTGTTTGGTGTTCATTCGTGGTTAGGCTTTCCCACGCAATCTTCTCAAACCGAACTTGAAACTTGGAACTTGAAACTTGAAACTAATTGTCGTACGCGCTCCAAATCTTCAATCGTGTCGACGCCAATCGAAAGTGCGCTCGCCTCAATCGCTTTGATGTTGATGCCGTTTTCAAGCGCACGCAGTTGTTCGAGTGACTCCAAACGCTCGAGCACAGACTGCGGCCACTGAGCAAACTGAAGCAAAACATCGCGACGGTATACGTATAGCCCTGTATGTTTCCGAAAGCTCCTTAACAGAGCGGGTTCTGCAGATATCGCTGCTTCGATTGATCCATGCCGGCGAACCGCCTCGCGCGGATAAGGCACAGGCGATCGCGAAAAATAGATGGCCCGTTCACGATCATCCACCACAATCTTAACCACGTCAGGATTCAAAACATCGACAGCGGACTCAATCGGTTCCCACGTCGTCACAATCCCAATTTCCTCTCTTACCCCTTCCCCTTTACCCTCTTCCCCTTTTCCCCACTTCCCTTCTTCCCCCATTGCGTTGATCGCGCGTTCAATCGTCAGCGGCGAAATCAACGGCTCATCACCTTGCACGTTAACAATGATGTCCGCGTCTGCGATTGAAGCCGCGATTTCTGCAATGCGATCAGTACCACTCAGGTGTTCAGTGCTTGTCATCACTGCTTCATAACCGGCCGACTTCACCGCCGCGAGTATTCGTTCATCATCTGTCGCCACGATCGCGCGATCGACATTCCGCGCCGCCAGCGCGCGCTCAACAACGCAGCAAATCATGGGCTTTCCGGC
>DATLBQ010000295.1:0-7068 GCA_035526805.1 Pyrinomonadaceae bacterium | reverse complement strand
TACACAGTGGACGTGAGCCATCCCTGGCTCGACTTTCGCAGATACGAAACAATGACAGCGACCAGGAGGAATGATTCAAAGCCCTCGCGAAAAACGATGATGAAGGAATTAAGCATGATTGAGTTCCGAATTTCGAAGTGTGCGACCAGCCGAAAGAAGGATGATCAGCCGACCACGAATATACCCTAATTGAAAACAGTTTTCAATTTCAAAATTACGAGGTAAGCAAGCAGTGCGATCAAACTAACCAGCAAAGCACCAGCGCGCAACTTGCGCAGCTATTGCGATGTAACCGGGATTATTGCCAGATCCGCGCGAATAGGACCTAGTTCGCTCATCGCGGTAAGACGCAAAGGCAGGCGGCGCTTGTCGTCGCTCATCCAGGCCCGCAATTGAAATTTGTCAGGCTCAGGGTCGTCAGTCGTTAGTGAGATCAAGATTGCCGGAATCGTCTGCGAACCAATTTGTATCGATTCTCGCTTGACTGCAGTGACGAAAAGAGTCTTGGGTTTGTTGTTTACCAGGATCGAAATCGCGTTGCGTTTTGAGGGTGCGAGATTGAAGGTGCGCGCCAAATAAAAGTAAGAGAGATAATCGTGTGTGCCGATGGGAATTTCTATCCGCTCGCCCTTATCGGTAGTAGCGGTGCCGTAGTCCTGATTTATGGTTAGTTTACCAGCAAACCGTCTTCGGCCTTCATTGAAGGTGAATTCCGTTTGGAAGGGAAGCAGCGTTTTTGGATCCACGTACGAGGTCATCACGTCATTTGCAGCAAAGAGCTTCTGCAACGCGTTGGTTGTCTGTGCGTTGAGTGTAAACATAAAGCCGTCGTGATCGAAATACTTCGAACGCGCGCGTACTTGAAATGTTGCCAATCCTACTGGAGCTTGCACAGTGGGAAGAAACACCTGGTAGTTCAACTGTTCGCCGACCTTGAAAGGCAGATCTTCTGGGCCACTATCCTCCGGTGTGCTGGGAATCACCAGGGGCGGCCTTGCCGGCGGCGTTCCCGCCACGGGAGTCGGACTGGGGACCGGCGGCACAGGTGGAGTTGCAATAAAACCCGACCCAGCCAGTTCGGCCCTGATCTCGCCGGTTCGTAGCCGCGTAACGACGAGGACCGGAACGTGTCGTTGATCGTCGCTGAAATAGACTCTGCTGCTATAACTGTTGCCCGGCGACTCAGCCTTGATGCGTACCTGGGAAACGATCGCATTGAATGATCCGACGTTTGTTTTGATTACCTCGTGCCCGCTGACGCGGACCTCGACCTGATAGTTCTGGTTGTCATGACGAACCGAAAAAGTATAGGCAGAACCGTCTGTCAGGGGCAGCGCGCGGACGCGGTAAATCGTTGAGAAGAAATCGTAAATTCCAGGAAAAGATACCGTTGACTTAGGCGGAATGGCAGCCGTTCCAGCGGGTTGATTGAAGTCAGCGGCTGTCTCCGCGGTCCGTGAAGTCTCGCGAATGATCTGCTGGCCGTAGTAAGGCAAACCGGTCGCCGGATCAATATAAGTAATGTAGTCGTTGTTGATGGCGAATAACGCTGCGTGGATAACTCCGTTTGTTTCGACATGTCCCTTTAGTTGAATGCCTTCGCGACCGAAGAACGTACCGCGAGCAGAAACCAGCAGCTCAACGTGAGCAGCACTGTTAAAGCTGGAAAACGAGACGTTGTAGGTCAGCCGTTCCCCGACGCGATACGGGGCGAGCGAGAAGGGCGGAAAAGGCGGGTTATCTGCTTGAGCGGAAGAGGATAAGACAAACGGCCCAAGGAACAGTAAGAGACAAACAGTCGCGAATTTCAAACTTTGGGTCACCTTTGAATCATAGTGCAAAATGCGATCATAACAAATCGCGCAGCCTTCGGTGGGCTGAATTTTACACGCAGTCTCTCAACTTCGGTTCCTTTCAAATCATGACGCCATTCCCGCGCTACTTTCCATTGCCTCAAGAACTTGCCGCGCGGCGACGACCGGATCGGGCGCCTCGAGAATTGGGCGGCCCACTACGAGGTAATCAGCGCCGGCAAGCATTGCTTCGCGCGGAGTGGTGACGCGCTTCTGGTCAAACAGTTCGGTGCCCTTTGGTCGAATGCCGGGGGTGATGACGACAAAATCCCTGGTCCTTACTGCAGAACGAACTATTCCAACCTCGGCGGGTGATGCAACTACTCCGTTCATTCCACTCGATTGGGCCAGCAATGCCAGCCGCGGGACCAAATCCGTCGCAGCGGCTCCGTATCCGATCTCGGTAAGTGTATTTTCGTTAGTGCTGGTTAGGACCGTGACGGCAATAACCAGTGGGCGAGTCAACCCTTCCGCTTCCACGCATTCCGAAACTGCGTCGGCAGTTCGCCGCATCATCTCGCTTCCGCCGACCGCATGAAGATTGAAGATCGACACGCCCAGGCGAGTTGCTTCGACGCCGGCGCGCGCCACTGTGTTGGGAATGTCATGGTATTTGAGATCGAGAAAAACTCGTTCTCCTGAATTGATAATTTCGCGAACCAAAGCCGGCCCGGCTGCCGTAAACAACTGAGATCCGATTTTAAACATGCCTACTACGCCTCGCAATGCACTCACCAGATCACGCGCCTTCTGAATACTGTCCACGTCGAGAGCGACAATTAGTTTGTTTGTACCCATTCTTCTGTCACCGCCTGGCTAAGCGAATCGTTCAGTCTACCGCAAGTTCTTTTGCACGTGCGCCTACGGCTTCGTCAAGTGAGACAAAACCCTGGCTCGAAATAATTCGGCGCAAGCCGTCGTTTATTTTTGCCGCTATGCCGGGACCTTCGTAGATGAAGCCGGTGTAGATCTGCAGCAAGCTCGCACCAGCGCTAATCATTTCCCAGGCATCCTCAGCTGTGAAAATGCCGCCGACTCCGATCAAGGGCAGCGAACCATCAGTCATAATGTACAGCCTCGCGATCATTTGCGTAGCTCGCTGAAGCAATGGAGCTCCACTCAAACCTCCTTCACCACATGCTTCTATTTCAATCGCAGGGGTTCTCAGCGGCTCGCGTGAGACGGTGGTGTTCGCGGCGATCAGTCCCGCCACGTAATTCTTCCGCGCTACCGTCACAATGTTTTCCATCTCATTGTGATTCAAATCCGGTGAAAGCTTTACCAGCAGCGGCAAGCTTCCACGACCATCAGGTCGCTCGGACAGTTCTTTATTACGCTGCTGCAGCGCGCACAATAGTTCGTCAAGCTGATGCGGTTCCTGCAGCTCGCGCAAGCGAGGCGTGTTCGGCGAACTGACGTTAACCGCCACATAATCAGCGATTGGATACAAAACTTCAAAACTTTTCAGGTAATCACCGATGGCATTTTCCAGCATGACCACCTGGCTCTTGCCGATGCTGACACCCAGTACGCAATCCAGTTTGGTGCGCTTGACTCGCTCGACAAATGCAGCCGCGCCCTCGTTGTTGAAGCCGGCGCGATTGACTAGCGCGTTATCCAGCGGCAGTCGAAAGAGCCGAGGGCGTTCGTTGCCGCTTTGGGGATGATAAGTGACCGTACCCGCTTCGATGAAACCAAATCCCAGGGCCGCGAGCGATTCAAGCGCAATTCCATTCTTATCGAATCCGGCCGCGAGGCCGACGGGATTTGAGAAGGTCAAGCCAAACCGCTTTAGCTTTCCAAACGGGCTGCGTTTGAATCGCTCGCCTAAGAGTGCCCGGGTCAATTTTGGAGAAAAGCAAAGGGAGTTAAGCGCCAGTTCGTGGGCAGTCTCGGGTGGCAGGCTAAATAGCAAAGGTCGCAGCAATGAGCGATAGAGCATTAGAAGCCGTGACAAGTGAAAAGTGACAAGTGACGAGCGAAATGCATTGTAACTTTTTGAACCGGACGATGCACTTAGCCCTGTTTGATTCGACGAACAGAAGAATCACTGGTTACCCCTCACGGTTCACTTGTCACTTGTCACTGTTCACTGCTTCTTGTAGTATCCCGCAAAATGGATTTCATCGAGAAGGCGCGGATCATGGATAGCCCGCGGATTAATCGCGCGCTTGCCCGCCTCGCCTCAGAAATTGTCGAAGAGAATCACGGCGCTGGTGATTTGTATCTGGTAGGAATACGCCGGCGAGGCGTCCCACTTGCTGAACGAATGGCTGAGAAGATCGCGGACCTTGAAGGCGATCGGCCACCAGTTGGAATTCTTGACATTACCTTGTATCGCGACGACCTTTCAACAGTCGGAGCGAAGCCGATTGTGAACCGCACGGACCTTCCCGGCGATATCGAGAACCGAAACATCGTACTTATAGACGACGTGCTCTACACCGGTCGCACAATCCGCGCGGCGCTGGACCAGTTAATTGATTTTGGGCGGCCGAGACGAGTGCAACTTGCGGTGCTGATTGATCGTGGCAAAGAACATCGCGAGCTGCCGATCCAGGCGGACTATATTGGCAAACTGGTGCCGACGAAGAAAAGCGAGATCATCAAGGTGATGCTGCAGGAATTCGACGAGGAAGAAGGAGTTGTTATCGTCGAACGACCGCCGGAGGAACCGGGTTAAAGATAGCGGCCAGCGATGGCCGCTTTTTTATGTGCGCGAAGCGCGCAGGAACAGCCAACAGCAAAGGACACAAACAGTAAACAGCATGCCAGCAAATAAACTTAATCATCAGGTGACTAACATGAGCGGCGCCACGACTACGCATAACCTCCGGCTGTTTGCTATCTAAAATGAATTTCACCAGAAAACACCTGCTCGGAATTCGCGAACTCGAAGCCGGCGAGATTACGCACCTGCTCGACACGGCCGAGAACTTTCGCGACATCTCCCGTCGCGAAATAAAAAAGGTGCCGGCACTTCGTGGCCGCACCGTTATCAACCTCTTTTTTGAATCGTCCACTCGCACTCGCACTTCCTTTGAAATCGCCGCCAAACGGCTTTCGGCTGACGCCGTTAACATCAGTGTTTCAACTTCCAGCGTGAGTAAGGGCGAGACGCTTCTCGACACGGCGAGAAACCTCGAAGCCATGGCGCCTGACTGCATCGTCGTGCGCCACTCCATGGCCGGTGCGCCGCAGCATCTCGCCAGAATGGGCAACGCGCCAATCGTCAACGCCGGTGATGGCTCGCATGAACATCCGACGCAGGCACTGCTTGACGCACTGACCATTCGCGAACACAAGTCACAGATAGCAGGGTTGAAAGTTGCCATTATCGGCGATGTACTTCATTCACGGGTAGCTCGCTCAAACATTCATCTACTCACAAAGCTTGGCGCAACTGTCAGCGTTGCCGGGCCGGGAACGTTAGTGCCATTTGAATTTGGCGAACTTGTCGAGGAGGGGCTGCGCGTTGAAAAAACGATCGATCAGGCAATCGAGGGCGCAGACGTAGTGATGATCCTGCGCATCCAACGAGAGCGGCAGGACGCCGCCTTCTTTCCCTCGATGCGCGAGTACGCCGTTCACTTTGGGCTTAAGGCCAAACACCTGGAGCGCGCCGCGCGTGACGCAATCGTTATGCATCCCGGTCCAATTAATCGAGGTATTGAGATCGCCTCGGAGATCGCTGATGGCGGTCGTTCGCTCATCCTTGATCAAGTAACTAACGGCGTGGCGGTAAGAATGGCGGTGCTTTACTTGTTGGCGGGCGGCGGCCATGCCGAACTGGAAGAGAAGGGACACTGAGGTAACGAAACTGTTAGTTTGCGACGTCTACAATTAGCGACAAGCTGACGGTGACAATGCAAACTAACATTTTGCTTTACATCCAGAAATGAAACTCTTAATTGCTAATGGTTATGTGGTGGATCCGGTGCAGGGAATCAACACCGGACGGGACCTCCTGATTGAAAATGAACGTGTAGTTGGCGTACTGGAACGTGGCCAGGAAAGACCCACTGATGTCGAAATATTCGATGCGACAGGTCTCATCGTAGCTCCCGGTTTCATTGATCTCCACGCGCACCTGCGCGAGCCCGGCGCCGAATATAAGGAGACAATTGCGACGGGAGCAGCCGCCGCCGTGGCGGGAGGTTGGACGAGCGTCTGCGCGATGCCGAATACCGATCCGGTGAACGACAATCCGGCTGTCACGCGCTTTGTGATTGAACAGGCGCAGCGCGCGCAGCTCGCCAACGTTTTTCCAATTGGCTCACTCACGAAAGGGTGCGAGGGCAAAGAGCTTTCCGAGATGGGCGAAATGAAGAACGCCGGTATCGTCGCCATTTCGGATGACGGTCACCCCGTGCCGACGGCGGGCATCATGCGACGAGCGATGGAGTATGCGCGCGGATTCGATCTGACTATCGTTGATCACTGCCAGGATGTTTCATTAGCGGCCGGCGGCGTTATGCATGAGGGCCGATGGTCATTAATTTTAGGGCTGCGCGGTATGCCCGCAGCGGCCGAGGATGTACACGTCATCCGAGACTGCGTGTTGTCTAAACTTACCGGTGCTTCAGTGCACATTGCCCATGTTTCCACGAGCGGCGCGCTCGATGCCGTTCGCCGGGCTAAAGAAATGGGACTCGCGGTGACGTGTGAAGTTGCGCCGCATCATTGGACCTTGACAGACGAGGCGCTGGCTGAATACGACACAAACACCAAGATGAGTCCGCCGCTCAGGAGTGGCAATCACGTGGCGGCTTTGTTGGAAGGTTTACGAGACGGGACTATCGACGCTATTGCCACTGATCATGCGCCGCATCACTCGGACGAAAAGGCGCTCGAGTTTGATGAAGCGCCGTTCGGTATCACTGGCTTGGAAACCGCAGTGGGACTGGCTTTCGATTTGGTAAATCAGGGCGTTATTGACCTCAAACGCATGGTTTCGCTTTGCTCGACCAATCCTGCGCGCATATTTAATTTGAAGGACCGTGGATGCTTCAGGGAAAATGCTCATGCCGATGTGACCATACTTGATCCGGCCTGCGAGTGGACGGTTGACGTTTTGTCGTCAAAGTCGAAGAGCCGAAACACACCGTTTCATGGAAGGTCTATGCGGGGCGCTGCCGTGGCGACGATAGTTGGCGGCCGTTTAGTTTACCTTCATCCTGATTACTCTCGAATCACCGACGCCAAACATCGCAAC
>DATLBQ010000294.1:0-5534 GCA_035526805.1 Pyrinomonadaceae bacterium | reverse complement strand
TTGGCGCAGCTGTATCAGAACCGCGAGCGGACCGGGGTCCCCGCGCGGGCAGCCCGCGTGGGGTGGTGGTAGCGACCGGCCAGATGTTCACCTCGAAATTGACTATTAATGTAATGTTTAATGCGTCTCTCCTACAGTTGCCTCTCTGGCCGGTCGCTACCGCTTCCCGTTCTGATGGTGAAGCACTTTTTGTGCAAAGCCCTGTTAACTAAGCGCTCCAGTATTGCCCAGCCTTAGATCCAGTACATCGTGTCGCGTAATGATGCCGGTTATGCGCCCATACTCCTCAACCAGCACAGCGGGACTTGTTTGTAGTCGCTGCATCACTTCCTGAGCGCTGGCATCGACGTCCACGGTGGGAAAGCTTGCTTCCATCACCTCGCTTACCGCCGACTCCATAAGATGTCTGTCGCGCACAACTTTCGCCAGCACGCGATTTTCTCGAAGTGCGCCTACCGGTCGTCCGTCTTCAAGTACGGGAATTTGAGTGAGACCGAGCTCATTCATCTTTGCGAGCGCCTCGGCAAGTTTGTCCTGAGGCGCGACTGAAACCAACGACTGTGGCGCGTTTACCGCTTTGGTGCCGCTGATCAATCCGGCGGTCATTCTCTGTGGCTCCAGCAAGCGCTTCTCTTTGAGCCATTCATCCGAATGATGCTTTGTAAGATAATGCTCGCCCGTATCGCACACGATAAATACGACCACCGCAGCTTCATCCAGATCGCGCGCGATTCGCAACGCGGCCGCGAGATTCGTTCCGCTCGATCCGCCGCAAAAAATCCCTTCGGTTCGTCCCAATTGGCGCGACATCTCAAACGATTCACCATCGGTAATGTTGACTACTTCATCCACATATTCGATGTGAACGTTGGGCGGCACAACTTCCTGTCCGATACCTTCGACCAGATAAGGCGTAGTCTCAATAATTTTTCCTGTGTCTTTATATGTCTTGAAAATCGAGCCAAACGGATCCGCGCCGATAACCTTGATGTTTGCGTTCTGCTCTTTCAGAAATCGCCCCGTTCCTGAAATGGTGCCGCCAGTTCCGATGCCGGCAACGAAGTGCGTGACCTTGCCTGCAGTTTGTTCCCAAATTTCTGGCCCGGTGGTGCGATAGTGGGCTTCGGGGTTTGCCGGATGTGAATACTGGTCAGGATAGAATGAATTGGGAGTTTCCCTGGCGATTCTTTGTGCGGTGGATACGTAGTGATCCGGCGTTCCGGGCTTAGCCGACACCGGCGTAATCACCACGTCGGCGCCGAGAGCTTTCAGGTAGCGCGACTTTTCCACTGAGGCCTTGTCAGTCATCACGAAGATGCACTTGTAACCCTTAACCGCGGCGGCCAGCGCCAGACCAATTCCCGTATTACCGGAGGTCGCCTCCACGATTGTCCCGCCTGGTTTAAGCTTCCCTTCACGTTCTGCAGCCTCGATCATCGCGACGCCTATCCGATCCTTGACCGAAAAACCGGGATTGAGATTTTCCATCTTTGCTAACACCGTCGCACTGATGCCACGCGTCATTGTGTGCAGCTTCACCAGGGGCGTCCGGCCGATCAGTCCTAAAACGTTGTCGTAGTAGTGCATTCTTATCTCCGAAATGATTGATTGGTCTGTTTCCAGCATAACTCTTTCTAACAGAACTCGGGGCACCGCGCTATTTCAGAAGCGCGTCTTCACAAATTTTTTTCGCAATTAATTGTCCCGCCACCCGATGACCGGTGATGTTCCAGTGGCCATTACCGATGTCCTCACCAAATCCATGCAGAAATACCTTGTTTTGCTCGGCAAACTCTTGCAACGCGGGGGCGAGTGTGATCACCGAAATTCTTTCACGCGAGCCGAGTGCTTTGATCCGGTTATCAGGATAGAGAAGATCGGTGATGCCGAACCGCTGCTTAAAACGTTCGCGCAGGTTAGCATCGGGAAGAACCTGGGGGCCATTGCTTAACGTGACAACAACGAACTTCGCGCCACCGCGAATCACATCGTCGCGCATCTGCACGATCAACCCCTCCGTTACACGCCATGCATCGCTCCACACGGGATTAGGCGGCTCAAGATAAACAAGATTGTCGGTGCCAAGTTCTTCAGAACGCGCAAATAGATCAGACTTCTCTGTAGGGTGTTGGCTGTCGCCAGGGCCGCCTGGATCCTGTTTTTCAGGCCCTGACTTCGCGGACCGTTTTGCTCGCCACGACGCGAGCAGAACTTTGAAGCCTCGCTGACCCTGCGTGATTGCCTGGACCGACCGGGAATTGATGCGCAGCCAATTTAACATCCGGCCAACCCTGGACTGGCTGAATAGAAATGCTCGCGAGTGTTTGAAAGAGTCGTCGAGCGTTAACTGATCGCCGCGATAAACAAAGTATGGGGCATCATCAGTCTTCTTCAGGGCCCGAGTGTTATCGGTGATGTCGTTATTTGTAGTTATCGCTAACAGTACTAAATCGGGAGAATACTTCCAGACTTTTTCTCGCAAAGTCAGTAGTTCCTGTGCAGTTCCGTAACCGGACACGCCGAAGTTGATCACTTCAATCTGTTTGCCGCGGAAGGCAGCGCACTCCTGTAGGTCCCTTCTCATGACCAACCAAAAGGCGGCTTCCACAGGAACTGACAGCGCTTCACAGTAAGAGTCGCCGATAACCGCGATCCTGAAAGTATCCGCTGCTTTGGTTAAGGCGTGCTCCTCGTCGCGAAGGCCGTCGCTGTTGATGCGCACGTATGCCTCGCCCTCTTTGCGATACCACCCCTCCGCTCCCGGAAGAAGTGAAACGCCGCAAACTTCATCACGCTTATAGAACTCGGGATACGAATAGCCGCCGGCGCGCAGCGCAACTTCCGCGATAGCGCCGCCAAAGATAAATCCCATTAAGACAAGCAGAAGTTTTGCGAACAGCTTTTTAGCGCGGGAACGTTTGCGGTTCATCTGGTCAACCGAACAGTACTCGGAAGGCAATCATTTGAAAGGCTAAGTTATCCAGGTTGAAGAACGAAGGAATACCTTAAGCGAATGGCGAGGATTTTGTCCAAAAGTCTGGCAGGCGAGTAGTGTTAATTTGAGAAGACGCGCACCCAACCCATTACCACTAACACACACGAAAATTACTGCTTATTTTTTTTCGAAGGATTTGGTGGATTTTCGTGATTGGCTTTATCTGTAGAAAGAACACGAAATCGAATTCAGTCACTGCCGACCGGCGCGACACGGATTTCGGACCTGATATTTGAGATCTCAAAACTGTTGAGGCCCGGATGCGCTCTCCCCTTCGCATCCGGGCCCCAAACAAGGTCATCGATTTTTCAATCGGCGACCAGGCTTTACCGCAGTCAAGAACTAGTACCGACGGTTCTTGTCGCGGATTTTATATGTATAGACGGCCGCTCCCGCGCCACCTGTAATTGCACCAATCACAGCCCCCTTCTTTCCGCCAATCAAACCCCCGAGAATTGCGCCACCTACTGCGCCCCCGGCGGTAGTGATTTTGTCGCGGTGTTCGTCCCAAACGGAACGATCGCGGCCGTAGTAGTCGTCGTAATAATCGTCGTTACTATAGACGTCATTTCGGTAGGCATCCCGATATCTCGCATCACGATTGTAGCTGGTGTTGTATGCTGTGCGGCCGTTGTAGCTCGATCGATTCGAGCAACGACTTCGGGTTTGTGCCGCGACCGGCAGTGCCGCCATGCTGAGCAGGATTAGGGTGACAAGAGTTGCGATCACTTTTTTCATGTCTGCCTCCGTGGCAGTCGTTTGGCAACAGGCATGCCACTACTGCTGGTTCACTCCGAGGTTGATGAAAAACGGTTTTTTAAGGCGAACGATGGTTCGCCTCGGGATAAGGCTGCAGCGGGTCAACCCGACAACTTACGATTCGGTGTGCATTTCGTATCCTGATTTCCCTTTTGGGGTAAGCGCGCAATAGGAGCTCAATTTACACAGCCCGCTGCCGCAGTGGTCTTAGAAGACATCGCAGAAGCCTGGGATACAATGACGTTCGTTACGAACTAAAAAATCTTTTATGCGCATTCGACCATTCAGCATACAGGTGCCGACGTCCACGCTTTCCGAGCTTAAAACGCGACTCGCGCAAACGCGTTGGCCGGATGCAATCGCCGATTCCGACTGGACTTACGGCGCGAGCCTTGAATACATGAAGGAAATCGTCGACTACTGGCAAACGCATTTCGATTGGCGTGCGCAGGAAACGGCGCTCAACCGATTCCCTCAATTCCATGCGGATATCGACGGGTTCAATGTTCACTTTATTCACGAGCGCGGTTTGGGATCTCAGCCGCTGCCGCTCGTGATCACTCATGGCTGGCCGGGTTCTTTCGTCGAGATGCTGAAGCTAATCCCTCAGCTGACCGATCCCGTCTCTCATGGAGCAGCCGCCGAGGATTCATTCGATGTGATCGTTCCTTCGATGCCGGGCTACGGCTTTTCAAGTCCTCCGACCGAGCCGGGCATGAATGCCTTTCGTATCGCCGAGCTATGGGTGCAGTTGATGAACGGCCTTGGATACAGCCGCTTTGGCGCACAAGGCGGCGACTGGGGCGCAAGCGTCGGAACCTGTATTGGACTCATATATCCTCAAAACTTGATAGGGCTTCACCTGAACTACATACCCGGTTCGTTCAAGCCTTTTCTCGGTTCCGGGACGCGTGGTTTGTCGGAAACGGAGACGAAATTCCTGCAAGCACAAGAGAGTTGGTCGCAAGCGGAGGGCGGTTACGGTCACCTTCAGGCGACTAAACCGCAAACCCTGGCCTTCGGATTAAACGATTCACCGGCGGGTTTGGCAGCCTGGATTATTGAGAAGTTTCGCGATTGGGGCGACTGCGATGGAGATGTGGAGCGGCGCTTTTCTAAAGACGAGTTGCTAACGAATGTGATGATCTATTGGACTACGCAAACGATCCATTCCTCTGTGCGTCTATACTACGAAGCACGCAAACGGCCTTTGCACTTCAAAGCCGGTGAGAAGGTTCGACCGCCGTGCGGGGTCGCTCGGTTCAGCAAAGAGGCGCCCTTCCCCCCGAGAGAGTGGGTTGAACGCGGCTATAACGTTCAACGTTGGACCGAATTCCCGGTTGGCGGCCACTTCGCAGCGCTGGAAGAACCCGAGTTGCTCGCCGCGGACATAAGGGCGTTCTTTCGTCCGTTGCGATAGAGTTGGCTTACATTATCCGCCAAAGGAGTGTAAATGTCGGAGAGTCATGCTACCAGGAAACGCCTTCTTTTAATTAGCAACTCCACATTGCACGGCAGCGGTTACCTCGACCACGCCGAACAGGAACTCCGCGACGTGCTTGGCGAAACCAGGCGCGTGCTCTTTGTTCCCTTTGCGTTACACGATCGCGATCAGTATAGCGCGCAAGCGCGGGCGCGTTTTGAAGTCATGGGTTACGAGCTCAATTCGCTTCATGAGGCGACCGATCCTAAAACGGCTATAGATAACGCAGAAGCAATTTTCGTCGGCGGCGGAAACACGTTCAGGCTCTTGCACAATCTCTACGAGCTCAATCTGATC
>DATLBQ010000293.1:0-8479 GCA_035526805.1 Pyrinomonadaceae bacterium | reverse complement strand
TCGGCTTGTTTCTGTAAATCACGCGGCGTTTCAACGCGCGAATGCTTCGTCAATCCGATGCTGCTGTAGCTGTTTGGATGTTTGGTAATTAACGGGAAACGCAATGTTTTAGCGGCTAATTTAATGCCCGGATCGTCCACGGCCAACACGTAAGCCGGGGCCTTGATGCCCCAAAAGTGGCAAACCTTTTTCATGGTCTCGCGTGTCGGCTCGAAAAAACTTGAGGTCGCACCGGTGAAGGCCAAACCGAACCGTTCCAGAGTCTGCACAATTTCAACTCCGGCGCGATCTTCGTCCCAGGCGCCATCACACAAGTTAATGAACACATCGTAACCGCGGCGGGAAAGCTCCACGATTTGCCGCACGCCTTTGGCCTTGTCGATGTAAACCGTGTCACAGTCGTGGCCATCGAGATGACGAACTACGTCGGACAGCGGATCGTAATCCTTCATCGGACTATCAGAGTTTTCGTAGGACGGATCAAGGATGCAAATTTTCACGGGCGGTTCCTCGATTGTATCTGTTCTTAGAACTTGGTGCTTAGTCTTTAATCTTCGCTGTTATCACTTTCTTTTCACTCTTCACTTTTCACTCGTCACTGGTATTGCGCGTAATGTACTCGATTAACGCTACGCTGAAAACAATCATTTCACGATTCCGACGTTTTTTATTCCAGCTGAGCCGCGCAAAATCTTGCGGCGCCGCAGTGCAATCGAGCCTGCGAAGCAGGCTGGGTTTAAGTCCAAGAGTCCAAGTGGAAAATTGACATCGTCCTTTTTTTGCCTTAGAAGGTCCCTGATTCTTATCAAAGCCGTGGAGGACGAACCCCTCGTGGAACGAATCGCTATCGTAGCTTCATTTTTGCTGGTATTGATTTGGGCACCGACGGTTTATGGCCAACAGAACGATCCAGCAGCTCGCGAACAAACGAGGACGCGGTTAGCCCAATTGCTCGAAAAAGCGGGCCCGGAAGTTAAGATCGCATTCACTCGGAGTCAAAAACAGCCGTTTAATTACGTGGGTTCTTTGAAGACCGGCCTTGTAAATGCTGACTACTTTGAGGTGGTAGTAAGCGTTACTGCCAAAGACACTATTGGTTTTCGTGTCTATCCTCACTACAAAAATGCCTACATTAGTGTGGACAAGGTCAAAGACCGCGCTGGGCTGATGCGCCTCTTGTTACGGTTAAGCGATCGCGCATTTTTGTTTTGGGGAGCGGACGAAACCGGCGACATCTTTACGGGCTACACCTTCACGCTCGAATCGGGATTTCCCGATGAAGCGGTCAAGATTGTTCTGCGAAGTATTGTAAATAGCGACAAGTTCATCGGAGAGATGCGACCGTTTATTGACGGCACAACCGCCGCGAAATAAGTGCGCCGGATACTGAAATTTATGTAGCGGTTGGCGAGTAGTCCGGGAAGTCAATAGACGTTAGGAACGGAACACGCGACTACCTTCCGTTGCTCAGTTACTTCTGCTCGTTTTTTGCGTCCCACTCTGCGCGCGTCAACGGCTTGACAGGATCCAAACGTTTGCGGGTTAACTCCGAGTTTATTGGAGCTAATTCCTTAGCTAGCCAGGCATCGAAGTCCTTTTCCACATCGCCGAGTTCGCGCGCGAGAACGTCGGCCCGCGCGACTTGCGTGGCTGAAGGACGGCCTTCATACCCAACTACATTGCCATAAAGATCGGCCAGGTTTTCGCGCAAGCGTTCTTCGCCCGTGATAGCGCCGCCTTCTTTCGTGGCCACGATTTTCTTGCGCATGTCATCAACAGAGGCAGAGGCTGCCTTTAGTCGAAGGATGAACGGATCGGAGGCGGACAACTTCGACGCGCGCTCATCAAGCGCGAGTCGCACCTGGTTTAAGCGTTCCACGGAGTAGGTCATGTGGCCCAACAAGTTGTAGAGCTTCATTGCCAAATCAAACTGAGCGCGCCGATCTTCGGCCGTATGTTTCGAACGCGGATCCGGAATAATCTGTAACTCAGTCGTGTAAACCTGCTTGTCTTTTGTCATCCTCACCGTGTAAGTACCCGGCAACAATCGCGGCCCAATCGTCGCTCCGAAGCTCGCACTGGCGGCGCGGGGAACTTGTGGCGCCTTAAGTCGCATTGCCCACGTAGCGCGATTCAATCCGCGGCGCTTGCTGCTCGGAATCGTGCCGACAACCTTGCCAGTCGAATCCAGCACTTCGGTTTTCAAGTCACCAAAAATGTGCCGCTTCTTCTGATAGTAAATAAATACTGCTTCATTAGTTGGATTGGGACCGACAAAAGCGGCATCGCCATTAACCCAGCCGCCGCCGGCGGGAATGCTTTGGGCACTCGGTTTCGCCTGCAGGAAGACCGCATCTTTCGCGAGGGTGTCAGCAGTCAGTGCGCGTAACGGAGTGATGTCGTCGACGATCCAAATGCCACGCCCATGGGTGGCAATCACCAACGCGTGATCGCGCGGATGAATCGCCAGATCGCGCACCGCGACGTTTGGCAGATCACCGCCTTTGTATTGTGCCCACTGTTTGCCACTATCGAGCGAAACCCACAGACCCATTTCAGTGCCTGCAAACAGCAGATCTTTGTTAACCAGATCTTCTTTGACTACGTGTGCATAACCGCGTACTAAAGATGCATCATTCACAAGCGCGGTCCATGTCTGGCCAAAGTCCGTGGTCTTGTAAACGAATGGTCGCATGTCTCCGGACGTGTGCATGTCGAAGGTGGCATAGGCAGTTCCCGCATCGAAGTGGCCTGGTTCAACTGATGAGACCCAGGCATTTTTTGGCAAGCCCGGAATATTACCGGTAACGTTCGTCCAGCTCTTGCCGCCGTTGCGTGTGATCTGCACATTGCCGTCGTCGGTGCCCACCCAAACCAGATTAGGATCTTTGGGCGATTCGGCGATGGCGTAGATCGTAGTGTGCATCTCCGCGGCGGAGTTATCGACGGTCACGCCTCCCGACTGTTCCTGCTTCTGCTTTTCCGGATCATTGGTAGTCAAATCAGGTGAGATGCGTTCCCAGGTTTGTCCGTGATCGCGCGAACGGAAAAGAAATTGCGCGCCAATATAAAGGGTGCCGTCACCAGTCGGACTTAAGTGAATCGGAGTGTTCCAGTTGTAACGCAGCTTGCCTTCTTTGTAGAGCGGCAGGGGTTTGATGTTACGCGACTCGTGTGTCTTGCGATTGATGCGCGAAATTTCGCCGCCCTGGTACTCGGCGTAGATGTAGTTTGGATCAGAAGGATCGGCAAACATCCAAAAACCGTCGCCGCCGTACATGTTTTCCCAACGGCTGTTGGTGATGCCGCCGGGATAAGCGGAATCGCCCACCCAGGAGCTGTTGTCCTGCAAACCGCCATAGACGTGATAAGGCGTATCCATGTCTATGCTGACATGATAGAACTGCGAAATCGGCAGGTTTTCGGCTTTCCACCAGCGATTGCCGCGGTCATACGAATACCAAAGGCCGCCATCGTCGCCGGTGATCACGTAATCAGTGTTAGTCGGATCTATCCAAACATCGTGAAAGTCCCCGTGCGCGCCTGCCGAAATGTTACTAAAACTTTTGCCACCGTCGTTGCTGGCGATCAGTGGGCCATCCGTCTTGTAAATTGTGTTCTCATCTTTAGGATCGACGATCAAGTTGGCGAAATAAAATGGACGCCAAACCATGTAGGAGCTGCGATCCAGCGCGTTCCAGGTCAAGCCGCTGTCATCAGAGCGGTACAAACCCCCCTTTGGTGCTTCGGCTTCAATAACCGCATAAACAACATTCGGCTTTGAAGGAGCGACCGTCACGGCGATGCGGCCCCATGGTTTCGCCGGCAAGCCCTGAGCAGAGTTTGCATCGAGTTCCGACCAGCTGGTGCCGCCGTCCGTGCTTTTAAATAAACCGCTGCCGCTTGCGGCATTGGGACCGTCTCCACCGGAACGGAAAGTCCAACCCTTGCGACGAAAATCCCACATACCTGCATAGATTGTCTGCGGGTTTGTCTTGTTCATCGACATCATCGAGCAGCCGGTCGAAGGGTTTGCGCCTTTGAGGATCCTGGTCCAGGTTTTCCCGCCATCAGTTGTTTTGTAGACACCGCGATCGTCGCTGTCGCTCCACAGCTTGCCGGGCGCGCAAACATAAACATTGTTGCCGTTGCTGGGATCAACCAGAATTTTTGCAATGCGCTCGGAATCCTTCAAGCCAACGTTGGTCCAGTTATCCCCGCCATCTACGGATTTATAAACTCCATCGCCAACTGACACGCTATTGCGCACCCAGGCTTCGCCGGTCCCTACCCAGATCACTTTGGGATTCTTTGGATCTATGGTGATGGCGCCGATCGATTGCACCGGTTGCTTATCAAAGACGGGTTTAAAGTTCGTGCCTCCGTTGACCGACTTCCAAACTCCGCCACTGGCGCCGCCGACATAAACAGTCAACCGCTGGCCCTCGCGTACGGCATCGAGGGCCGCCACACGTCCACTCATTGCCGCCGATCCAATATTGCGCGCACCGAGGCCCGATATCGTTTCTGCGTCGACCTTGACGGGAGTCGGTTGCGGTGTTTGGGCGAACGCACTTACCGCGCAAATAAACAAGCAAAGAATTGTCGCTGACCAGCTTTGGATAGTTTTCATCGCTCTCAAGTTCTTTCAGGTTTGAACGTTCTTTTCGTGAAATGGATTGCGAATAACTTGGTAGTGTCTTAGTTTGATTTCGTGTCCTTTTTTGCTGCCAGATAAAACCGGACCACGAAATCACTCGAAAACCAAGGGAAAAATAAGCTGGAATTTTTCGTGTATGTTAGTGGTAATGTTCTGATCCACGCGTTTTCTAAAAATCAAGACATTGGTGACAAACTAACAGCTTGCGTTACAAAAACCGCCGGGATCATTCAAGGCTTGGTGGCAGGTTTGGCGGGTGGTTTCTTTTCGTCCGCTTTCTTTGGCAAAGCGTCAGCGGCATCGGACGGTTTTGTACCCGGTTGCTCGCTTTTGTTAGCGACAGGCATCCGAAAACGTGAATCATCGATCGGCACGTTGGCTTCAATTTTTTCGTAAGTAACTTTCCCGCGGTTAGGACTACCCTTAACATTACTTTCAACTGAGAACGGCATGTACCAGCCATTTACCTCTTTGTAATCGCCCAAAGACGTTTCGTATTCGCGTTCGGCGCCACGAACCATTCGCTTCGTTTCGATCTTGATTGGCACATAGTAGTCGGTATCCATGAAGTAATAACGAACGTCGCCGCCGGCCAGTGTCACTTTCAACTTGAAAGCATCTGTGCCTTCGACCGGCTCCATACCAACAAACTCAACCTTGTTTCCTTTTTGCTGATAGTTGACCAGTGGCCCATCGAAATCAGAGTCTTCAACGATCTGTTTCATCTCTTCCTCGCCAAGCGGTTCCGCATCTTTCTTGCCCTGCCACGGCTCAATCTTCCAGCCCGTATGGCCGTCGTAAGCGTTAACCGCAGTCAGTCCCTGTAGTGAAAATTCCTGGCGCACCATGTTGTTACGCTTGTTCTCCTCCACGATTGGGGCTTCAAAGCCGCCGCCGCCGGTAAAGGTACCCCTTTTTCGCAACGTCTTTACCGCTTGAATCTTATCGCTGCCGCCGACAGTTTTGATGTACTTCGCCACTATCTCTTCAGCGGTTTGTGCCGAGGCAGGCGCTGCCAGGAACGTCAATCCGGCCAGCATAAGCAGGACTTTGCGCATGATCATCTCCTTAAATAGTGACGCTTTGGAACCCAAAAGATTACTGCAGCTCGCACAGCAAAAGGCAGATTATTTGGAATTAACTTAGCGACTTAGTACGGCGCCAGATGCGCCAAAGTTTCCAATTACGAAATCCAGATATTTGGTTTCGTTACGTAAAACCAGGGGATCAGAACCAGCAAAAAACGACAGCTTGCGTCTCTTTTCCCTCGCTACTTCCCGATATTCACATACGACGATCCCCGGGCGCTTATAGTATCCCACTGGCCCGCTGTTCCTATTGACATTCACGCCAATCTCTCTTAAAACATCGCCAACCTAGCCAATCGGGATCGCGTGAAGCGCTCGGCCTCCCAATTCTTTAGCCGAAGGCAATCACGCCCACACGATCAAATTTCTCCGTATGTGCGGACGGATTTTCAAGGAAAGGACCCGACTCATGAACAGATACATCCGTTTTTTCTCATCGGTGCGACTGTTATTAAGTTTATCGTTCACAATTCTTTTGCTTGCAGGTGGGACGGTCAATGCGCAGTGCCCCGGCGTCACGCCGGTGACTGCCGGTCTCCGGCTCCCGCTCGGGATCACCCAGTCTAATCAAGATAACTTGCTCGTCTCAGAGACCGGCTTTGGCGCGCCGGGCACGGGTCGCATCTCTATCGTGGACATCGGCGGCAGCCGCCGGACGCTTTTGGAGGGCCTCCCGTCGGGAATCAACGATGTCGGCGATCCCTCCGGCCCGGCCGGCCTCTTCATGAGCGGGCGCACCCTCTACGTCGCCATCGGTGTCGGCGATGTGGGGTTGGCCGGTCCTATTCCGGGGACTACGGTGCCGAACCCAAGCGGCCCGTCCTCGCCACTCTTCAGCTCGGTGCTGGCCATCCAGTTTAGCGCCCACGTCGAGAAGACCACGGCGGGGTTTACGCTCACGGAGGCCGATCTGCAGGCGCTCGCCAACGGCCAGAAGGTGACGCTGTCAAATGGCGGCGGCGACAAGATTACGATCGAGTTGGTCGTTAATTTCCCCAACTTCATTTCCAACCCACTCCCGTTCTTCGCGGATAACATCCGCCTCTCGAACCCGTTCGACCTGGTCGCCGTCGGCAATCAGCTCTACGTCACGGACGGGGGCCGGAACCTCGTTTGGCAGGTCGACGTCAATTCGGGCGCGTTGTCTGTGCTCGCGGCCTTCCCGCCGCTCGCGAACCCGCTGCCCTTCGGCCCGCCCTTCCTCGACGCCGTCCCGACAGGTATTGCCTACTCCGACGGCCAGCTCCTGGTGACGCTGTTCCGTGGCTTCCCGTTCCCGCCGGGCGCGTCGGAGGTGCGTGCGGTCGACCCAGACACGGGAGCTCAGGCACCCTTCATCACGGGCCTGTCGTCGGCCATCGACGTGCTCTCCTTCAGGAGTGAAGGTGACACGGACTACCTGGTGCTCCAATTTAGCGCCGACATGCTCGCCGGTGATCCCGGGAGCCTGCTGCGATTCGAAACGCCCACCAGCGCGCCGACCGTGGTGGCCGACTGCCTGATCACGCCCACGTCCATGACGCTCGACGAGAAGACCGACACGCTTTACATCACGGAGTTGGCCACGGGACGTGTCGTCAGCATCGACATCGCCCCGTAGCAGTGTGGTCGTGGTTGATCAACATTTTCGTTAATCGAAAGCGGGTTGGGCTAGTAAGCCTCACCCGCTTTTGTTTTTCCGTTTGCTCTTGCTGACTATTGGCTAGAACGGTGATGCACATTCCAGGCGACAGTAACATTAGCCCCCACCAATGAACACCTATTCCCACGTGATGCCGGAGATGTTAAAGGTCACCGCACTCCAAAGAGAGGCGCGCCCTTGAAAGTGAACCAGCGACCTTGGTGTTAAACATGTTGCAAATACTACGTTCTCTGTTAGAATCCTTGGCCTCCAGGAAATTCCCCCGACTCTGGTGATGAACGTGGCCTCCGAGAATTACTGCAAACCTGCGTAATGCCTCTCGGCTTATCGGGCTCGTAAAAAGTAAATCACAGCAAAATCCAAGTGAGGGACCAAAATGAGGAAATCCTCGTCTAGACCGTGGATAGCGCTATTGCTCGCGCTAACCATCTTCGCCGGCCTGCGAGTCAGTGATCACGCTCACGCAGAGAGCACGCCAAAACCAAAGGCGAATAAGATTTCTGCGGATATGCGTAGCAAGGTAAGAGTCGGGCAGGGAAACGACCGCATCAGCGTCATCGTTCAGCCCCGCGAAGCATGGACCTCTAACTTAGACTCAGCGCTACAAGAGGTCGGCGTAACCAACATCCGCCAATTCCAAAGGTTTAATTTCCGCGTCGTAACAGTTCCAGCGGCTGCCGCAGAGGCGCTGGCATCGCGAGACGATGTAGCATACGTATCCGTGAACCGCGAGGTGCTGACCCTAGGCCACGTGTCATTAACGACCGGCGCTGACTCCGTGCGTGAGACTAATGGCACGACGACTGATGGGTTGGACGGCACTGGGATCGGCATAGCCGTCCTGGACTCGGGGATCGACGTTAATCATAAGGCGTTTCTGAACAAGAGCAATAACCTTCGGGTTGTCGTCGACATGGATTTCACCGGCGAGGGGCGCACGGACGACCCCTACGGTCACGGCACTCACGTGGCTTCGATGGCTGCAGGCAACGGCCGCATCTCAAACGCGCAGTACACCGGCGTCGCACCGAACGCTAATATCATCAACCTTCGCGTGCTCAACTCGCAGGGAGCCGGGACAATCAGCGG
>DATLBQ010000292.1:0-3853 GCA_035526805.1 Pyrinomonadaceae bacterium | reverse complement strand
GAGTGCCTGGACCCAATACTCACCCGGCTGCACGTCCGACAAAGATCGGAGTGGATAGCCAAATGAACTCCCGTCAATGATCGCTTGCTGGCCGGGCTTCAATCCCTCGACGTCGATGCCAAACACTTGCTGCGTGTTTAGATCTTCATTGATTTGGAAACGCGGTTCTTTGGAATTGTCTTTGGACAGCAGCAGCAAGACTCGACCGTCGATAGGTTCCCGACTGGCTGTTTCGCGAAACGCGATGGCCAAACGCAGGTTGTTGGTCGGTTGATTTTTCATTTCGGCTGTAGTTAAGGCAGGAACAAGAATAGAAAGGGACAAAATAAAAAGGGTTAGAAGAGTTCTTGATCTCATTATCGCTCCTTTGGGATGCGCCGACCTGTCAGCGTCTTAGTCGTGGCGGCTTGACACCATGTCTTCATTGGTTTTGAACGAGCGTTCGAGTTTATTCAACACGCCGCGGCAGGTCGCAACCGAACCAAAGCGCGGAGAGATCAGCGCACTCCAAAAGGGTCACGTCTTGATTTACTCGATAAATTGCGCCGCTGCCGGTTCATCGGCGGCTTCCGTTTCAGACGGTACCGCTTGTAAACGCCGTTCGGCACCGTCCGCGTACTGAAGTTTATAGAGCTTCCAGTACAAGTCATGTTGAGCGAGCAGTTCCTGATGAGTGCCGCGCTCTCGGATCTGGCCATGATGAAGCACGATAATCTGGTCCGCACGTTGAATAGTTGAGAGGCGGTGAGCCACTACGATGGATGTGCGGTTGCGCATCACGCGCTCTATTGCTTGCTGAATCAGTTGCTCCGTCTCCGTGTCGATGGAACTGGTCGCTTCATCCAAAATCAAAATCGCCGGATCAAAAGCAAGCGCGCGCGCAAAAGATATCAATTGCTTTTGTCCCACTGAAAGCCCGGCTCCCCGCTCCTTAACTTCCGCCTGGTAGCCACCACGCAAACGGTTTACAAATGGTTCGGCGCTCACTTCGCGAGCCGCCCACCTGACCCGTTCTTCCGAAATGTCCTCTCGGCCCAGTCGTATGTTTCCGGCGATGGTTCCACTAAACAGGAATATCTCCTGAAGAACTACGGCGAAGTTTTCGCGCAGGGATTGCAGATTCCAGTCGCGCAAGTCAACACCGTCCAAAAGAATCCGTCCGCGTTGCACGTCATAGAAGCGCATCAGCAGATTTGTAATGGTTGACTTACCTGATCCGGTGTGGCCCACCAGAGCAATCGACTGGCCCGGCTCGACCTTGAAAGAGACGTCTCTGAGAATCCAGTCTTCGTCTTTGTAGGCAAACCAAACGTTTTCAAATTCCAGGCGCCCCACGGCGCGGCCCGATTTTGAGGGTACCGCGGGCGAAGTGATTGCAATATGCAGGTCGAGGGTTTTAAAGATACGATGCGAGGCGACGACGGCAGCCTGAAGCACGTTGTACTTGTCAGAAATATCGCGAATCGGCTGGAATAGAAAACTCGAATATTGGATAAACGCTACCAGTGCACCGAGGGTTAGCACGGTGTGTCCGGGCGTGTTTTGCATTACTCGACAGCCGCCATACCAGATAATCAAAGCAATGCCGACGGCGCCGATGAAGTCGACCATCGGAAAGAAGATGGCGTAATAAAAGATGGTGTCGATATTTGCCTTGCGATAGTCGACGTTTATCTCCTGAAACTTCGTGATCGACTTCCTTTCGGCGTTGAAAATCTGGACAGTTTGCGCGCCCGCGAAATGTTCCTGGAGAAAGGCGTTGATTCGAGCGAGGCGCGTACGCACCATGTCGTAGCCCTTGCGCGCGCCCTTGCGAAACCACGTCGTTGCGGCCCACAACATTGGCACGGTCAGCAGGGTGACCAATGTGAGGCGTGCGTCCATCCATAACATTAGCGCGATGATGCCGACAATCATTACCAGGTCGCCCAGCAGGTCAATGATTCCCGCCGTGAAGAGCTCGTTGAGCGAATCGACATCGCTGGTGAGGCGGGTCATGATGCGGCCGACTGGATTGCGATCGTAGTACGCCACTTCCTGATGCTGCAGCTTGTCATAAAGCTCGCGTCGCAGGTCAAACATCACATATTGTCCGACCGTGTTGAGGAGCATTGCCTGAAAATAAGCGAAGACGAGGCGTAGTACCTGGACGCCCGCGAATAGACTAACCAGGACCATTAGCCCGTCTGTTCTGCGGGGTAAGACAAACAAGTCAATTGCGTATTTGGTGAAAAGCGGTTGCAGGATTCCCAGGCCGTTGAGCAGCAAAGTAAGCGCGAGAGCCGGCAGTAGCAAGCGCAGGTAAGGGAACAGGTATCGGAGTAGCCTCCGCGCGACCTGAAAATCGTAGGTCTTTCCGATCGCTTCTTCTTCGTGGAATTGTTTTACCGATGCCGACATGTTTTAGAGAAATGAAAAGGGAAGAGGCTTCTTCCTGGCAATTCTATTTACCATTCGCTGTTTACCGTTGTTTGTAGCTCGCAGCTTCCAGCTGGCTACGTTTGGGAAAATGAAGCGCGATGCCTGCGGCCGCCAAAATGAACAGCAAGTAATACTCACGGTTGCCAACGGTAAAACGTTCGATTACGCCGAGTAGAGCCGTGGCTTCACAAATGGCGCAAGCAATCACCAGCGCCTTCTGCACCAAATTTACGTCCTGCCGGTCAACTGAGCGCCTAAGAAGTTTTTGTTTTACCGCAAAGGAGACGATCACGAGAAAAGTGCCAAGCGCGGTCAGCACGACCGTCAGAATAGAACTGCGCGGATTCCCAGACTCGGGTTGAATCTCGGGTCCGGCGAATACCGAGACAAAAAAGTACATGCCAATACTCATCAGCAATCCGAGCCACAAAATGATCATCGTTTGATAGCGCTTGTTGAGATCGACTTCCATAGCTAGTTTCCTGCGCTAACGGGCCCAGCCTCTAATCGACGCAGCGGTTAAATACTACTGTTCTGGATAAACCGTCTGGTTCGCGTTACTCAAGTTAAGTCAATGCCAGTTCTTCTTCGAGCAGTTGCCGTTCATATAGCGCGGAATACTCACCGCCCAGCGCCAGCAGTTCATCATGCGTTCCTTGCTCAATGATGCGCCCTTCGTCAAGCACGCAAATCGAATCGGCGTCACGCACGGTAGAGATTCGATGTGAAACAATCAAACTGGTGCGGCCCCCCATGACGCCCCGTAATTCCCCCAGGATCTTTTCCTCTGTGTAGGTATCAACCGAGGACAAAGCGTCGTCTAGGATCAAAATCTTTGGTTCGCGCAAGATGGCCCTCGCGATGGCCGTTCGCTGTTTTTGACCGCCGGAAAGCGTAAGCCCTCGTTCTCCTACAAGTGTTTCAATTCCCTCTGGAAATCCCTCAATGTCTTCGGTCAGGCCGGCCACGTCGGCCGCCCATTCGACCTGCGGTGGAGAAGTTTTTTCTACGCCAAACGCAATGTTCTCAGCCAGCGTGTCGCTGAACAGAAACGTCTCCTGAGGAACATAACCAACGCTCGAACGCAACTGCTCAAGGGAGTAATCACGAACAGGAACGCCGTCTACAAACACGGTGTCTCGCGGGGCCTCGATGATGCGCGAAATAAGACTGACGAGCGTGGATTTGCCGCTGCCGGTTCGTCCCACGAAGGCCACTGTCATGCCCGCCGGTATAGTCAAATTAATGTCACGGAGAACTGGTTCCGCATGCGGATGGTAACGAAATGAAAGATCCCTGAATTCTATTTCGCCTTTAATTGAGGGCTGATCTTGAACATCTTTAGGGTTAGCTATTGAAGGCCTCACTGCGAAAATCGCGTTCATGCGCTTTAAGCTGGCTGTCCCTCGCTGATACAGGTTAACCACATATC
>DATLBQ010000291.1:0-3529 GCA_035526805.1 Pyrinomonadaceae bacterium | reverse complement strand
GAAACACACTACCCCTTTCTACGACGAACAACGTCGAGTTCGGGTTGGTCAAACGCGTTTCGATTACCGAGACTAAGCATGTCGAAATCGGCACGCAGATTTTCAATCTGTTCAATCACCCTCAGTGGACTGGAGATCTTCTGAACGATGTCTATCCCAATCAAAATAACAATACGCGTAGCTTTTTACTGACGGGAGATCGCGACTTTGCGCGGTTTGATCACTTTTTCACCAGCAATCCCCGCACGATTACTGTGATCGCACGCTTCGTGTTCTAGTAGGAAGGGGGGTGAACTCTAGTTCGCCCCCTCCCTCGTGCCCCTGAACTGTCCTTTCCATCCATAAGATCAAGTGGAGGAGAGAACGGCAATGGGGCAGCCCGCAACGCTGGTGGTCGACATCGAGACGGTTTCACAGGATACGGACGCGATCCCGTCCAGGGCGCGAGAGATTTTATTTGATGTCGGCACCGACGAGGAGCGGCAGAAGATCCAGGATTGCTTGGGGCTCGATCCGTGTACAGGTCGCATCATCTGCATTGGTGTACATTGGCTCGAGCTCGACCGGTCTCGGGCCTACTGTCAGCCGGACGAACGGGAACTGCTCGCGAATTTCTGGTCTGACGTTGGGCAAATTCGGCCTCAGCGCTTCGTGACGTTTAACGGCAAGTCCTTCGATTTCCCTTACATTAACATCCGGAGCGCCATCATGGGCGTGCCCATCCCTCGCGATATCTTGCTCGATACGCGTCGATTCAGTACCGACCGCCATTTTGATGTGCGGGAAGTGTTGACCAACTTTGATCGTTATCGCAAAGGAACCTTGGAGTTCTTCTGCGAGATCTTCGGGGTCACGTCACCTAAGAACGGAATCAACGGCAGCAAAGTGGGAGATTACTTCAGGCAGGGGCGTGTTGACGAAATCGCGCATTACTGTCTAGCGGACTGCAAAGCGACTGGAGAACTTTATCACCGCTTGAGGAATTACTACCGCTAATCGCTATTAGCCGCATTCGGCAATTACTCGCCTCAAAACTAGGTTGACACATGCCTCACGACAGTTTTAGAAAGAGTAATGGGGGCTTTTCTTCAGTTTGCGTTGCTGTTCGTCTGTTGGCTTGCCGCCCTCGCGACACTCCTCATCTTTTTGGAAAGTTGGTTTGCACTTTCCAATACGGGACGGTTTACCGGGCGCCGTGCCTCCGGTGCTTACGGTGTGATCTCGATCTTTGTTCCGATGCATGGCTCCCAAGAAAAAGTGGAGCGCACTATCAGATCTATTTTCGGTCAGTCCTATCCATTCATCGAACTTCTGCTGATACATAGTGAGGAACACGCGGATTTCGCCAGGCTTGCCACGGAATTCCGAAAAGCGCGCTCACACATTCCGGTTCGTATTGTTCAGACGCCGTTTGGAATTCAGTCCGCACAGGATCGCATTCGTGCGCTCGAGCACGCCCAGCCCTCATCGCATGGGAGATGGATAGTCATCCTCGATTGCGACGTAACGCTAGATCGGTTTGCAATCGAAAGCTCGGTGGAATTCGCCGGATCAAATGAGATTTCTGCGCTGTCACTGCGTCCAGGCGTGCAGTGCCAGTCCGCTGTACAAAGAATCATTGCCCCCTCGATGGAACAGCTTGCCCAAACGGTCCGCATTGGGAACCGTCGACACGAGAAACGACGACCAATGACATTGGAGTCTGCTTTCTTGCTGATCAATCGCGAGGCATTTAGCGTTGTGAATCAAATCAACAGAATGCCCGGGATCTTGAATGAAGCCGGTTGGAGTGTTTGGAGTTACCAAGTGGAGGGGTTACGGACCTTCGAAGGCGACGGTTCACGTTGGATGTGGCGGGACGCGGATGTCCGAAGTTGGTCTTCCGACACCGCTTCAGATAGCGGCTTACCCGGCGGGCGCCACTCGGCCGGCTTCGTTATCGGAAGCACTGTCATGGGGATGGCGGCGGTCGTCGGGCTCGCTTTCGGGTTTACCCATCGAATCGATAACTTTGTAGGCGCCAGCATTTTGGCCTTCTCTAGCGTCAGCTACTTGCTAATGGCGATCAATTACTTCCTGTTTGCGCGAAGACTACACGCACCCGCTTGGTTCGCGCCGATGTGGTTCCTCAGCTATTTGCCCGCAGCCGTTTTGAGCTTGATTGAATTGAATCGTGCGACCCGAATGGCGGCTGGTAGCGAGCAGGTGCAAAAGGCGCATCAGACTTCCAAGCACAAGTAGCCTGCCTTCGTCTTATCTGCGCTTCATTTTGTTCAGTGTTCGTTGTGGAATTTTGGCGTAACGCAGATGGTCCATGTTGTAAACAATTCCGACTACGGCGGCAACGCCAATCGATGCTGCAGCCACAAACGTCGGTGTCACCCCAGTCCTCAGCGCGGTGATCGTGATGTAAAGTGCGATTACGAACGCGACGATCGAGCCACTAAGTAAAAACATGCGATAGGCGAGCGTGTCTCGGAAGGGAAGTACAACTTCCTTCTTTTTGATTTTGAGACGGCCCATGCCGTTATTATAGGTTGAATGGGTCTGGAGGAATATAAAAGGAAACGAAAGTTCGAGAAAACGCCGGAACCTGCCGGTGACGTAAAGAAAGATATTGGGAACACCTTTGTCATCCAAAAGCATCACGCAACCCGCCTTCACTACGATTTTCGACTCGAAATGGAGGGCGTCCTTCGCTCCTGGGCCGTCCCGAAAGGGCCTAGCTTAAATCCTGCCGAAAAGCGGCTTGCAATGGAGACAGAAGATCATCCAATCGATTACGGGGGCTTTGAAGGCATCATTCCGCGAGGCAACTACGGCGCTGGGAAGGTCATAATCTGGGATCGCGGAACTTACGAGATGGTCGATCCGGAGACCCCTGAAAAGGGATGGGAAAAGGGGAAATTTCACTTCACTCTCAGCGGCGAGAAGCTGAAAGGCGAATGGGTTTTGGTACGTGGTAGCAGAGAGCCGCGGCAATGGATTTTTTTCAAAATCAAAGACCAGTACGCTTCTTCGGTTATCGATATTGTTGAGGATCGTCCAGAATCCGTCGTATCCGGAAGTCTTGTTGATGAAGTCGGTGAGCAGCGTGGAACGAAGCATTGGTTTACGCCCATCGAACGAGAGCTTGAACAGTACGGGATGAAGGAGCCAGGCCGAGTCCCGCTGCCGAAAAACGTCCAGCCGATGCTCGCAACTCTCGTTGAGAAACCCTTCGATAACGATGACTGGTTGTTCGAATTGAAACTTGATGGTATTCGGGCGCTAGTCCTGAAGGATGGGCCCAAGTTGAACATGTGGACCCGCAACGCGAAAACCCTAACAAACAGGTTTCCGGCGTTGGCGAAAGCTTTTGGAGAATTGTCCGCCGATAGCGCTGTGCTCGATGGGGAAATTGTCGTCTTGGACGAGCAAGGGCATTCACGATTTAATTTGATCCAACCTCGTATTCATCTTTCCCGCGCGAAAGATATTGCTAAGGCAGATGAACAGATACCCGTTTACTTCTACGCCTTCGATCTGC
>DATLBQ010000290.1:0-8042 GCA_035526805.1 Pyrinomonadaceae bacterium | reverse complement strand
GGTCTTCTGCGGCTCGATCGCGTTAATTTTCATGACCTGCCCCCATGGTCGGAAGATTTAGAAATTGTTTTGCGAACAACCGCGGCTTGCTTCCGGGCTTACTTCCTGATGGCCCAAACCGGAACGTCCTGGCTCTAACTTTTACTATCTCGGCGACTGATTTCGCATACGGCTTTCTCATACTCCCGACGATTAGACGCGCGCATCAAAGAGGGGAAACTCGGTCGTATCGGTGTGCACTGGTGTGCCACTCTGACTCCATATCGTCGGCTCGCGTGCAACTGCAATAAGAGTACAGAAAATGCACTCGGTCTTGAGTCCCAATACGGTCTGGGAGAGATGATAACGCAGAGGGAAGGCGTTCCCACAAGCTTTTTGGCTAATCAGGCGGAGTTTTGACGCAGGGTTTCCATTTCCTTCAGCCAGTAATCTGGTTCCAACTCGGAATGCTTTGGGACGCCAATAACTGAACAATTCATTAGTCAGATACAAAAATGTGGTCCAAACGTCGGGGCTATTCTAAAGCAGCGTTGGTGGTGGAGTTGTTTGCCTCCACTGTTGCTTAATGCCGCGCATTGGAATCGGACTCGTCTGAGGAATAATGCTGCCTATTAATTTGTCGGGTGATCGGCGAATCGCGCCGGTACTTCAAACTCGATTCCTGGATGCAGGGCATCAGTAAGAAACAAACCTGGTAGTTAAAGAATGATTTCTGGCGTTTTACAAAGCCGGCCTGGCAGGATCAATGTCCTGCATTTCGATCGCCCGGGCTGAGGGTAAGAGACATTTTCTGTTGTCTCCGCATATTATCTTTGGGGTACAATTGCCATAAAGAAATCACAAAGGAGTAAACGATGCCCGACTATCCCCAGAATAACGTGCAACAGCCCCAGAATAACGTGCAACGGTTGATTAGTGCCGGCGTGCTCAAGAGCGATCACAATCTTTCTGAGGCCGACCATCAGCAGATAAATTCCCTAAGCTCTGCAGAGATTAATCATATGATCAGCGTGGGAGAAAAGCTTGACGAGGATTTCTACGAGCGCAACGAAGACAGCTTCAGCAGAAGCAATTTCATCTAGGTCCCCGCGTGACAAGCGGCAAGAGCCACAGCCAGCGTTTAATTGACAAGATCCGTCTCGTAAGTGTCAGGCGAGATCGGGCGGCACACGCGTTTTGGACCCACCCGGATCTTCGCGGGCTTTATCCATCGCTGCTCTGCAATATTCACTCAGTCATTCGAGCCAGCGTGCCTCTGATGGAGGCGGCCCGGGCGGCGTCGCGAGCTCGTGCAGACGGTGACCCCGTAGCGGCCTGTGTCTCCGAATACCTGGACCGGCACATCCCCGAAGAGAAGGACCACGACGAGTGGCTGCTTGACGATCTTGAAGCTCTGGACTTCAATCGCGCGCAGGTAGTGCAACGCATTCCCTCCGCGACAGTGGCTGCCATGGTGGGTTCGCAGTACTACTGGGCTGCGCACGTCCATCCTATCTGCATAATCGGCTACCTCGCCGTGCTCGAGGGCGAGCCGGCATCGGTTGACTTTCTCGAAAGCGTGATCGTCAGAACGCAACTGCCCAGAGCGGCTTTCCGCAGCTTCCTCAAGCACGCGCTTCTTGACCAGCACCATCGCGCCGACCTCTACACTGCGCTTGACGAGATGTCTTTGACCGCGGAGCACACCGCCTGCCTGGGTCTCAGCGCGATGCAGACCGTTTACCTGCTTGGGATTAGTTTCGAAGAACTGCTGAGATTCCCTCCGCTGCAGCTCGCTGACAGGCCTTGAGGAATGTTCGGTTACTTAAGGCCGACGCGCTGAACAAGTGATTGAAAGCGGGCATCCCCCCGGAGATCGTCCCAGGTCGGATCGACGTTGAGGAACATCATTGCCTCTTCGCGGCTGTCATATGCTTTCTCGAGCCATTCAAACGTCCGCTCGCGGTCGCCAAGTCCCGCGTAGATGATGGCTACGTGGTGAGGCGAAACGTACGACCCCTGCGCCTGCTTTTCTAACTCGAGGAGCAGCCGCTCGGCTTCGGCAGGTTTGCCCAAGCGGGCAAAGATGTAGCTGCGATAGGCCGCGGCGTATGTGCTACCCAAACGGATCGCCTCGTCCAGCGCGGCCAGTGCTTCCTGCTGCATGCCCTTTCGATCGTAAGCCCACCCCATGAAGAAGTGAGCCCACCATAAATCGGGAGCCAACAAGAACGTCTTCTGAAAGCGTTCGATCGCAGCGTCGTAATGCCCCGCCCAGAAATAAGAAAGGCCCAGTGAAGAGTTAACTGTAACTGAAAACGGATCAAGCTCCAGGGCGAGCTTGATCTGCATAGCGGCCTCGGCCACACGCCCTAGCGGCGTTAAAACATAACCATACCATTCGTGCGCGGAGGCTGAGCCCGGATTGAGGTCGACTGCCCGTTTGAACTCGCGCTCGGCGCCTTCAAAGTCATGCTCGTAAACTGCTTTCACTACGGCGAGCGCCGTGTGCGCTTCGGGCAGGGTCTCGTCGATAACGATTGCTTGAAGGGCGCACTCCTTTACTTTGGGCATTGCTTCGTTGGGCGCAACAAACTGGCTGGAGAGCGCCCAATATGCATTTGCCATTGCAGCATGGGCCAGCGCGTAGTTCGGATCTTTTTTGATGGCCTGCTGGAAAAAGTGTATTGCCTGTTGCACACCCTCGAAGGTCCACAAGTCAGCATGAAAGCGGCCCTTGAGATAGAGCTGATAGCTTTCGACGTTCTCCGTGTAACGTTGCGTCACTGCTTTCCGCGTTTCGCGGGTCATATGCAGGCGCAGTTTTTCTGAAATCTCGCGTGACATGTTCTCCTGCACCTCAAAGATGTCGGAGAACTTGCGGTTGTAATGCTCGCCCCAAAGGTGACTGTTGCTACCGACGTCTTCGAGCTCCACGCTGATCGAAAGATAGGGACCACGCTGCGCAACACGCCCTGTAACAATCGCCTCCACGTCGAGCTCGCCGCCTATACGTTTCAGGTCCGGCTCCTGTCCCTTATAGCGGAAGACGGAACTACGGGCGATCACCCGCAGGTTGGGAACTTGCGAAAGGCTGTTAATCAAGCTTTCAGTAATGCCATCGGAAAGATATTCCGTGTCAGCTTTAGTGCTGAGGTTGACAAACGGCAAAATGGCGAGCGAATGGATGGGGCTATGATAGTCGTGCGGGTCCGTCACCCTTTCGACGACCTGCTGAGTGCTTGGTCCAGCGCCCGCACCGCTTTCTGCCGACAGCTTTATGGTTTGGTCTTCCAGACCGGCCGCAGGCCGCTGCACCATCACCGCATCGCTGGACGGATGAGAATCCACCTGCGCTTTTACCCTCTTCAAATCGTCAAGCAAAGCTTGCACCGTTTGGTAACGCTGCTCGCGGTCCTTCCGTAGTGCCCTCGCGACGATCTTCTGCAAGCCCGGCGGAACGTTGAGGCGGAACTCGTCCAGTGTAGGTGGTTCCTTCATCAGTATTGCCGCGATCACTTCGGCTTTACTCGACGATTCGAAAGGAGACCGGCCGCTGGCCATCTCATAGAGCATCGTCCCGAAACTGAAAATGTCACTGCGTTCATCAAGTTCCGCGCCGCGCACTTGCTCGGGTGACATGTAGGGGACCGTTCCCAGAATCATTCCACGCCCAGTCAACTGATCCTGAGTTGCAGTCGCACTTTCTACGTCGGCGTGGACAACTTTCGCCAGCCCGAAGTCGAGCACCTTTGCCCGTCCGCGCGCGTCGATCATTATGTTGTGCGGCTTGATGTCGCGATGAATAATGTGTCGCTTATGAGCGTCCACCAGTGCGTCCGCGATTTGCACGGCAAGGTCGAGCGCCTCGCGGAGCATTAGTCCCCGGTGCCGAATCCGCTGGGCCATCGTCTCGCCCTCAATGTATTGCATGACGATGAAATTGCGACCCTGGTCTTCGCCAACTTCGTGGATGGTGCAGATGTTTGGGTGGTCGAGCGTGGCTGCGGCCCGCGCTTCGCGAAGCAAGCGCTTGCGCGCGCTCTCGTCAGCGATTGCTTCCAGCGGCAAGACTTTGATCGCCACCTTACGTCTAAGGCGTTCGTCCATTGCGAGATACACCTGGCCCATCCCGCCCGCGCCGAGTAGTTCAAGAAGGCGGTAATGGCCGAGCAAATCTCCGATCACTAGCATGTAGTTACGCGGATACAAGCGACCTGCAAAGGGAATGGTTATGTAATACTCCGATGAGCGACTTTGTCAACCCGCATCAGGGGAGCGCGGGCGTTCGCGGCCCCCCAAAAAGCAAAGACAGCCGGCAAACCATTTTTGCTCGTTACCCATTGCTTATTGCATCAGGAGTGGGCCGAGTTTGTAGGCGCCGGTATGGCCAGCGACAGATAGCAGTCGTCCTGTTCGATCATGATGCCCCTGGCCGTGCAATGTTCCAGCGCCACGCGAACATCCGCCAGCTCTAATTTCGTCGTAGATTCTCCGAACGATCTAATCCGCTCGAGAAGCTGTCGGGGGGTAGCAATCTGATCACACAATTTGTAGACGGACCTTTGCAGCCCGGTAAGCAAAATTAAGGACGACTCCGCAACCGGGCGGCGATCCCAGATCATCAGCCGTTCACCCACTTCCATCCAATACAAGCGACTGTGTCTGTGACACTGTTGCCACTGTTCGATGGCCATCACCAACGGCGTCACGTCGCTTTCCACTTCCTGCTGCTCGGAATATTCAAACGTGAAGTAGTAAGCCAGATTCGTCAACGCTTCGGGCGGGAGCGAATAGACATAACTATACGCGGGATAAGGCATCAGGTTTTTCAATCCAAGCTGTTTGTGCTGAGTGAAATTGGGGCTGAAGCGATCAACGCGGATTGTGGTTGCGTATTGCGGCGGCTGCAAGTGCGTAAGAAAGGGAACCAGGTCGGCCATTCGACCGTACTCTTCCGGTGGCTCGCCTGGGAAACCCCAGATAAAATTCCAGTTAGCCTGAATGTCCAGTTCCGCGCACCACTTGAGGAATTGAATGTTCTGCAGGCCCTTCACGCCTTTGCGCATGATTTTTAAGACTCGGTTACTCAAACTCTCTATGCCGGGCTGAACTTCGTTGACACCCGCTTGCTTCAGGAGCCGCAATTGCGGCTTCGTCAGATTCGATTTCACTTCGTAAAAAAGATTTGCTTCAAGGTTAGTCTCCGCCCTCATTTTGGCGAGGGCCGGAAGGAAGTCTTTGAAGTAAGCCATGTCCAGGATGTTATCCACCGCCACCACATCAAGACCAGGGTGCCTGCGTGTCAAGTCTGCTAATTCGGCTAAAGCTCTGGCCGGTGACTTCCGCCGGTGAACCATCGTCTCGCCGTTCAGCCCGCAAAAAGTGCAATGATGTTTCGCGCCCCACCAGCAACCCCGCGAGGTTTCGAACAAAAGGCTCGGCTTCATACCGTTTATTTTGGTCTGCTCGAGCTGCACGAAATAATCTGTGTAATCCGGGTTTGCCAGCGAATCCATTGCAGTGATGACCGGAGAGTTCTTGATTGGTTGATCGAGCGATGTGCTCGTAGAATCACTGCGGGAATACACACCTTCAAGATCAGAAAAGGGTTGCCCTCCGAGCACACGCCGCACGAGTTCCGGAAAAACAGCCTCTCCTTCGCCCGACACCACCGCATCGATGAAAGCAAACTGACGGATCATTTCAACGCCCATGACACCTTCACAATTTGCCCCTCCAAAGACTACGAGAGTATCCGGGCAACGCTCCTTGATGCGTTTAGCAAGCGATAGTGACGAAAGCTGCTGTTGAAAGACGCTCGTAAACCCCACTACCGCAGGTGCGCATTCGGCGATCTTTTCGAGACATTCCGTGAGAAAGCCTTCGACCTTCCCACCCGCGCTGACAATCTCGTTGACGAAATCTCCCGGCAATGGACGCAAGTATGCGCAAGCCTGCGAAGAACCGTTCAGGCGTTTATCAAGCACGTCCACGACGTATTGTTTAAGCTCCGAATTGGACCGCCCCGGGAAGAGGGCAGGCGAAAAAATCCATTCGCCTACCAGATCATGGCTATGAGTTTCAGTGGTTATTCTGGAGTAAGTGGATGGACCAATCAGTTCGGCAAATCGAAAAGTGAAATAGAAGATATGCGAACATATGTTGAAACGGCCAAGCGATGCCTGTAGCAAACTAAGACCAATGGAGGGCGTCTGTAGAGAGCCGAAAGGCATGTTGACCAGCGCGACATCAAACTCTCTTTCCATTGCAACGTCCTTCCCCACAAGTCCTTACGCACAACTCGGAAAAACACCTAGATGGAAACGCCCTGCAAGTTGGTCCTAGGCGTCTTGGCTGATGTTGAGGCAGAGGCGCTCCTTCGCAAGAGATGACGCCGCCATTTGTCAGTTCTGCGACGGCAACCATTTGCTTTCATGTGTCCCTACCTCTCCTTCAAGGGAATTATCAAAAGCTAAACAGACATGAGAGGCGGGAAGACTCATTCCGGGAAGCTGAATAGCGAGCGATTGTCGCTATGAGTTTGACTCGCGCTTTATCGAGCAGACATTACTCTCAAGCTAGTGTTGAGTCAATTACTGGTTGGTAACTATTTGGGGCGTCACTTCCCCCGATATGAGCCTTCGGAGGCTCAGTAACTGTAACTCACCAAAATAAGGATCTTGGTGTTCTAATTCGGCATGGGATTGGGGCCTGTTGGCCGTTTCCTACCTTGCAAGGTCGTTTTTAAGCTGATGCCACAAATAGTACGCAGTGTCTCCATTTCCTTTAGCCAAGACATAATCTGGTTCCAACTCGGAATGCTTTGGGACGCCAAATTCCCTCAGCACTTTGCGAGATCCGCCTGCATATCGAGACGCCGATCCTCTCGTTAGCCCTGGCAAGTCTTACGCTTGACCGTTGGGATTGGGCGTCTGCGGAGCGGGAATACAAGCGCGCCATTGAGCTAAACCCGAATCTTGCCAAAGCCCACGGCGGGTACTCCCGTTATCTCAGCGTGATGGGAAGGCACGAGCAAGCCATCGCCGAGATAAAACGCACAAGGGAGCTTGACCCGCTCACGCCTATTGCAAGCACCGCTTTGGCTCAAAGGCTCCGCTGGGCCCGCCAGTACGATCAGTCGATGGAAGCTTGAAGAAGGCCCGGGAACTGGATCAGAACTTTCCTTCCCTGCACCTCTACTTGGGTCACCTTTATATGGCGAAGGGACAATACCTAGAAGCCATTGCCGCATACAACGAGGCAGTTCGGGTGGGTCGAGATATTTCGAGCATCAACATCTATCTGAGTACGGCTTACGCGCGAGGGGGAGATCGCCGTCGTGCGCAGGCGATCCTAAAGCGGTTGCAGACCGGCAACAAGTACGTCTCACCCGCCCAGTTGGCCGTGCTTCATGACGCTCTCGGCGAGCGGCAGCAGGCGTTCGCATCGCTCGAAAAAGCCTACGCCGCCCGCGACCTTCAGATGCAGTTCATGGGGGTTGACCCGGCTTACGACAGCCTGCGTAGCGACCCACGCTTCCAGGACCTGCTACGCCGCATCGGCCAGCCGCAGTGATGGCAGAGTTTCATCGGTTAATGATGGCTCTATTACCTTTATCGCTCTCTACTGTTTTCCTCTTGCGCGAAAGCAATTGTTATTGCGGCAACAGCGTGTGGAGGCAAGTCTGTCTTCAGAAATAGCGTACTATCTTCATATTTGAATCGCCGTCTCCCTTTCACGAGACGCGATGCTTCGTGAAGGTGCTCAACTTCTTTCTCAGTCAGATATTCAGGCTGGCCCATCTCTTCCCACAAGAGTTTAGGATTCGCATGCTTCTCATCAACGCGCTGAATGTGCACCTCTCGTGGCTCGGGGACGTTGTTAAGCCGTATCTCAAGCTGCTCAGTCTCAATCGAATGGCCTGGTGTAGTGTGATTCGTGAGCAAGACTGTCACGGACGAATCTTTTCGAATTACAGAGCAATCGACAGTCTCATGCAGGCCATCCACCAGAAATTGCTCAGTACCGATGTCATGTAGAAGTTCAAATGCGCGGTAGGT
>DATLBQ010000289.1:0-16314 GCA_035526805.1 Pyrinomonadaceae bacterium | reverse complement strand
GTTTTATATCGCCTACTCTTTCTACCGGGAAGGCTGGGGGCGGGTTTATTACGATCAGGAGCTTTTCAAGCAGGGTCTTGAAGCGGTCAATAGGGCCATTACACTCGCGCCGGAACCGCTCACTGTGCCGGATGAAAATCTGCAGTTGCATACAGCCGCGGAGTTGAAGGCGGAGTTGGAACAGGGCTCGGAGCGCACCTGGGGAGACATTAATCCGTTGAAGGTGATGCGGCAGAGGAAATAAAGAGACAGTGAAGAGTGAAGAGTTTTGCAGACGAAGGGTAAAGGGGAAAGGGTAAAGGGGTAATGGGAAAAGGGGAAAGGAGAAGAAAGGGGACTGGGAAAGCGATCAGCATTCAGCAGACAGCCTGAACGATTGAAGAGTGATGAGTGAGCAGTTAGAAACTACAGGCACTGACCTAACGACTGCCAATTCGCGAGAGGTAGTCGCGGTCGATAGTCGGTCGAGAAATGAACTGCTGGTGAGTTATTGGGCTTTGCCGTTCATTTTCCTGACCGTGGCGCTGTTGGGCGGTCTGCGTGTGAGTGCCGACGATCACGCGTTCGTCTTTTTTCCTCCACCACTGATTACGCTTGTTCTCGCTGTCCTGGTGATGCTGCTGTTCGTGCGCGGTCACTTAATCGAATTGCGATCGTGGATAACCGCAAATGATCCGCCGCTCCGAAACTTGAGTCACATCTGGGTGTTGTTCACGCTCTTTGTCGCATCCGCACAGGTCTTCAATTCGGTGTTGCCGGAACGTGGTCTATTACACTGGCTCTTCTCATTCTTTTTTCTTTGGACGCTCTGGAACAATCAGTTTTCATCCTTTGATGCGCGGCGTCTGTTGCGGAGCCTGGTAGTGCTTTTTGGAACTGCATTTGTCTTGAAGCACATGATCGTGGCCAGCCTTTACGCTCCGGACGGCGGTTGGCTTCAGCGCGTGGCCGGGGCGCTGGCGCAGGGAGTTTCACTCGGTACGCTTGATGCACCAATGTTTGCACCCGCCACGGGTTACATCTCCTTCTTCGCCTTGGGACTCTACCTCGCCGGGTTGCTGCTCATCGGCTTTAAGAACAGTGAAGGGTAAAAAGTGCAGAGTGAAAAGATCGATGCGCGACTGCCAATCGCTTAAAATCCAGCTACGTTCTTCTGAACAGCTTCACAGGTTCGGGCACTCTTTTTTCCGTAGAGCTGTACGCGTACATTTTGCCCTCGAAACGGTCCTTTATCGGCCGCAATTCAAAATACAGTTTTAGGTCGGGGACCTCAAAATAAAAGAATCCCCGACTGAATCTGGCATTGCTGATAGACTTGGGTTCTCTCCTGCTAGTGAAATAGGTGCCTTCAAGCCTACCTCCTGCCATTCTGAAGCTTATGTCGCGTCCATTCGAGTCGCTCAACGTTGTCAGAGTCCAATTACCTACGACACTGGCCGGGCTTTGTCCGCGGACTTGAACAGATGAGGTGGCTGCCTGGATTGTAGTTACAAAGACTATTGACACCAGCAGGGAAACTGCGCGGTATTTCATTTTGTTTTCGCTCCTTTCCAGAGAATCAGAAGTGAGGTCGTCTGTAACAATCCGCACATCTGTCAATGCATCTGAGCGGACGTTAGACGCGTGAAGAGAACACCCCGGGAGTTGCCGAGTTAGACCTTCAATTCAAGGCAAAGGTTGGGTGTCATTTTCATATAAATCCTCTTGTGGAAGTTGCCAGGTCAAGCCGATGGCGCCTCGACACCTATTGGTGAGGTGCTTAGACAGTATCTTTAACCGATAACTCTGGGCCTCCTCTGAATCACACTTATCGAATCCATCGAGACAGTTGGCGAATTCAATCATCCCCTTTTTCATGTCGACGGTGTCTTCAATGAAGATCGCAGGCCCATAGTACAATTGCCGAAACCTGTCGACCGCACTCCTTCTTTGTGGGTCTTCCCTCGGTAGAGTGGCAATCGCTGCCGCTACGTTTGAGATCTCAAGAGATAGTGCCAGCTGGCGCTCCCTTACCGGCTTCTTTTGTTCCCTTTCGATGGCCGCGGCTTCTCTCGCCTGAGCGTCAGCCGCCGCCCGCGCGTTGGCTTGTTGTTGCTTATTGAATTGAATAAGGTTCCATCCAAACGCAGCGACAGCCACTAAAGCAAGAAGGATGGAAGTGATCTGCGTGAGTTTGTAGAACCATCTGACTTTCCACCTTAGTTCCTGGACTTCCAATCGCAACTTTTCGAGCTGCGCAGCCGTCTGGGGGTTTGATGGATCGATCTTGTCGTTTGGTAGAGCCATGAGAATATCCTCCTCGGCAGGGTTGAGAGCAGTCGTCGGGATCCGTGAGAAACGTTCAAGGATTTATAGCTCTCTCCATTCTTTTGACGCAAGGATTTTATGCCGAAGAACGTGAAGGAGAGATGTTTTTGAGTTTCAAGTTTCGGGTTCAGAGCAACTCAGTAATGAGAACTAAACAGACTTTCGAATTGTCAATCGTTCGCGATTTGAGTAGCATCGCGGCGGTTTCGTCCAAGCGCATTGTGAGGTGAACACAACCCGGATAGAAAGGAATATCTAGTCCTACTGACCTATGACTACCAATACTGAGATCATGACGGGGGAGGAAATTGTCGAACTGTGCCGTCGGCATACGCTATTTGAGTGGTCTGCTCAGGCGGCCGTGAATCCGATACCGGTGGCGCGCGCAAAGGGTATCTACTTCTGGACGCCCGAAGGCAAGCGTTTCATCGATTTCAATAGCCAGCTGATGTGCGTGAACATCGGCCACGGCGACGAGCGAGTAGTGCGTGCAATACAGGAACAAGCTGCGATACTTCCGTACGCGAATCCGTTCATGGCCACGGAAGTGCGCGCGCGTCTGAGCGTTAAGCTCGCGGAGATCACTCCCGGTGATATCGACGCATTTTTCTTCACCAACGGCGGCGCCGAAGCAAACGAGAACGCCATACGTATCGCTCGTATGTTCAGCGGGCGACATAAGATTGGCGCACGCTATCGCTCCTACCACGGCGGCACCGCAGGTGCCCTAACGCTGACCGGCGATCCGCGGCGTTGGGCCGCGGAACCCGGTATCCCAGGGGTGTTTCGCATCCCAGACTTCTACCATGGAATTCAAAAAGGTTCCGACACGACGGAGGATGTACTCTCGCGCACCGAAGAGATTCTCGAACTCGAAGGTGCGCAGACGGTCGCTGCAATCATCGTCGAACCGGTGGTCGGAACGAATGGCATTCTCATTCCACCGGATGGTTACATGCAGGGGTTACGCGAGTTGTGTGACAAGTACGGGATTCTGCTGATTGCCGACGAAGTGATGGCGGGCTTCGGACGCACCGGCGAATGGTTCTCTGTCGATCACTGGAAGGTCAAGCCCGATCTAATCTCGATGGCCAAGGGACTGACGAGTGCATACGTACAACTGGGTGCAGTGGGCATGCGCCGGCACATTGCCGACCACTTTGAGAAGAATGTTTTCTACGGCGGTCTTACGTATAACAGCCATCCGCTTGCTTGCGCCGCAGCGCTCGCAACTATCGCGGTGTACGAAGAAGACGGCCTCATTGAAAACGCGCGACGTATGGGGACGGTGATGCGAGGCATGCTCGAGGATTTACAGAGTCGTCATCCTTCGGTCGGCGCGACGCGCAACCTCGGGCTGTTTGGAATTGTGGAGTTGGTAAGAAACCGCGAGACGCGCGAACCGATGGCGCCCTTCAATGGTAGTTCGCCAGAGATGCAAGCTCTCGGTAAGTTCTTTCGCCAGGAAGGCCTTTACACCTTTGTGCGTTGGAATACGTTCTTCACCAACCCGCCGCTGTGCATTAACGAGGCGCAGTTGCGCGAGGCGTTCGCGATCATCGACAAGGGACTGGAAATTACCGACGCCGCCGTTTAGCCAGAGGTCTGAGGTCAGAGGTCAGAGGTAGGAGATCAGAGGTCAGAAGGTCAGATGAAAGGGATCTAGTAAGATGTTGATCCCAATGTCCAAGTCTGGTCCTTTGACAGGTGAGAAGCCTTGCGTTTTGTAAGCCATGCAAATCAATTCGGCAAAAGACCTGAGTTTATGCGAAAGCGTATGAACTTGCGATGAGAGTATTCGAGTTAAGCAAAAACTTTCCGATCCAGGAGAGATTTGCTTTGACGAGTCAAATTCGGCGGTCGTCACGTTCCGTTTGTTTGAACCTGCGTGAAGCTTGGGCAAAGCGGAGATATAAAGCCCACTTCATCAGTAGCTGACAGATTGTGATGGGGAGAACAGCGAAAAGGATTCCTCGTTGGACTTTGCAAAGGACTGTCACTACATCACAAGCGAGCAACACCAGGCACTTACGTCGGACTGCCGGGAAATCGGCAAAATGCTCGGGACTATGATCAATACTCCACGCGCATTTATGATCTCTGACTTCTGATCTCTGACTTCCGACCTCTGACCTCGGAGGAAATACCGATGCCCAAGAAGAAAAGAGTTTTGAAGAAACATTCAGTAAGGGCCAACCTGCATGTGGTGGAGTTGACGCGGGCCGGGTCATCGCTGGATCTGGAAATCTACGCGGACAACGAAAAGATTGGCACGATGATTATTGGTCGTGGTTCGCTTGTGTGGTTTGGGGGCAAACGCCAGTTAAGGAAAAGAATTCCCTGGAGCCGCTTTGCGGAAATGATGGATGAGCTGGCATACGGCAAATAATGCCGAGGGGAAAAGGGGAATGGGTAAAGGGGAAAAGCTGGCCATGAGACTCCTTGATCAATCCATCGTTCCCATCTTTAACAACTTCCATATCCGTATTCCGGTTAACGATTAAGGCTTATGCGAGTTTCCTTGAGTATAGTGTTCTCAGGATCGATGCTTACGCCAGTTGGACGGCCTTGAAGTTTTACCTCTTCTGTAATTTGCTTGCCTGAAGGTCTCAGAACGAAGCGGCGTTTGCCTTTCTTTGTAACAATCTCGATCGGGACCGCATTGGGAAAAGCCGGCTCACGCTGAAGCTGCTTTAATATAAGTTTTACTTTGCCAGTCCTGTTGTTCCATCTCCAGGAGAGTTGGTAATTAGGGTGACCGGCGCCATAAATCCAGCGCGCAAAAAATTCCTTCAAGTTTTTTCCTGAGGAAGTTTCAAGGGCGGTACGCAGGTCGTCCGTTGTTGCCGCCGCATTCTTGTGCGCTTCGTAGTAAAGGCGAATGCCGCGGAAAAAGGCTGCGTCACCCAGTTCGGCACGCAGCATGTGCAACACCCAGGCGCCCTTCTGATAGTTATTAGCGTTCAGAAGTTTGAATAGATCTTTAGTCTCGGTATCGTGGATTGGAGAGCGCGTCTTTTTCTCGTAGCGGAAGTATGCCTCCGCTTCCTGCTGCATGTAGCTCTGAAAGGTTGATTCACCTTCGTAGCGCTGGATGAAAAGTCCGGCAAAGTAATCAGCAAACCCCTCGCTCAACCATAAATCGGCCCACGTGGCCTCTGTAACTGAATCACCAAACCACTGGTGGGCGATCTCGTGCGCTACCACGTTCCTCAGTTCGGGGCGAATCTTGAAGACACCACTCGCCGGCGCATCCGGGCGGGTCTCAAAAAGCGTGCTGGAAAAAACGATGGCGCCCGAATTCTCCATACCGCCGAAGCGCGTGGCGGCTACTATCAAGGCCAGTTTTTCGTATGGGTAGGGCGCGACTGTTTGACTAAAAAACTTTAGTGAAGGGTTGGCGGCGACGAATCCCTGCAGCGCAAAACTCTTGTCCGGCTGCGGAACATAATAAGAAAGTGGCGTGACCTCCTGCGTTGGTGGCTGAATCACCGCAAAGTCTCCGACAGCGATGATCATGCAATACGGCGGAATGGGAACTGACTCTGTGTAGGTCCAGGTGCGGCTCATACCAGAGTTCTCTACGCGATCGAATTTACCATTCGCTACTACCACGTCGCGCGCTGGGGCGGTAACTGAAAAAGTGACTGTGGCCTTTGCTGACGGATGGTCGAAAGAGGGGATCCAATGATGTAAGCGGTTGGGCCAGTTGTCGCCCACTGCCGACGGCTTACCGGCCTTGTCGGCTGTCAAAATCAAGCCATCTTTGGGTTTGCCATGGTAAGAAACTACAACCACCACGCTTGTTCCTCGCGGCAGATTATTCTCGAGCTTGATATTGAGGAAACCGGCTGAGCGCTGATAGGAAGCATGTTGGTTGTTGACAGTGACAGAGTCGACCTCTAATTCGCCGAAGTCCAAATCGATTTGCGACAAAGAATCTTTCAGAGAGAGGATAGTTATCGCGGCCCTGGCGGTCGTGATCTCAGTCAAGCTATCGTTGAAGCTCAGCGATACGTTGTAATTAGTTGGCTTCCAGCCGTCGATGAGCCGTTCAGCTCGGGCTGCAAAAGATTCCGTCACGAAGACGATCGCTAACGCTGCCGCGAAAACTAAATGGAAGCGTTTCCTTTTGGTGAAAGCCGTTTTGTCCAAAGTCCTTCGCCCCACGTCCAATGTCAGCTTAGCGTTCGTTTGTGCCGTATCTTTATCTTTTCACGATTTACGATTCACCCTTTACGACATCTTACCGAAGGCCCAGTAGCAACAAAGCCGAACGGTCCGAAACTCTCCGATCATCTGACTGTTCCCACTCGCGCAAGCCGTTGAGTTCCGCTTGCGTCAACGTGCGATTGCCAAGTCGCGCTGCGGGTGTTCGTTCGAAAGCGCGATCTGTTAACGCCAGGTGCGCGTTGCGTATGTGCAGTGTGGCCGGATCATTAAGGGCTGCTTCCGCCGTTTCCACGTCCGGAAAAAACTCTTCGTAGGCGAGCAAATGCCAAACGGTGTCCCTGCCTTCGCCCTCGACCGCGAGAACGCGCAGCAAGCCCAAACCGCTTTCCAGTTGAAATATTAAATCGTCGCCGGGCGTGAATTGGTGCGTCATCGTTGTCTTAGAGTTTCAAGTTCCAAGTTTCAAGTTTCAAGTTCGGTCAAGTTGCGACTCTAAATTACCGTGCGCGACGCCAGAACTCAAAACTTGAAACTTGAAACTTGAAACTTGAAACTTGGAACTTGAAACTCATAACACCGCAATCCTAAAATCACGCCACGCATGAACCAGTTTGATTCCAACAAGGATTACTACGAGATCCTCGGCGCCAACGAGCGCGCTACGCAAAGTGATCTTGAGCGGCTTTATAAGCGCCTGGCGGCCCGGCGCCATCCGGACAAGGGCGGCAGCGAGGAAGACATGAAGTCGCTCAATGAGGCCTACGCAGTATTGAGAAATCGCGAGACACGGCATGAGTATGACGTGCATCGCACTAAGCGTCCGGCCAGTTACGTGCCCGTAACAGCACCCACCGCTAATGACGTCGGGCTTCTGGGCCAGGGTCTGAGCGCGTTTTTCTGTTTGCTGATTGGATTATTCCTGCTGCTCCTCGTGCGCTTTCAATGGATCTGGTTTTTGTGGCCTTTAGCGATTCTTGCGGTGCTGGTAATCCTTTTTGGAATTGTAATGGCTCGCAGCACCATGCGCGCATTGAACGACTCACTGCCGGTTTCAAACTACTTTCGGCGCTTCAAACGTACCCAGGAAGCGCTCTTTTGGAGCGTGGTAATCGCCAGCTGCTACGGTCTCTATCTGCTGCTGAGCACTGTGTGAGAAGCTGTCTGTATGAAAATTTTCGGATTAGATCTTTTGGTACTCGAGGTCAACAGCATTGAGGAGTCGCTCGCCTTCTACCACGGATTACTCGACTTTGAAATCAACAAGCACACTCCCGACTCCGAACCACCAATGGCGACGTTGCAAGCAGGGGCTTTGAAAATCACGCTCGCTCAGCAGCTGGAGACGATGTTAAAGCGAGGCCGTGGCGTCAACTTTTTTCTCGGCGTCGACGATGTTCACGAATACTATCGACAGCTGAACGAACGTGGCGCCGACGTTTTGCCGCCAGTGGATGAGGGATGGGGCGGGCACTTTATTACCCTCCAGGATCCTGACAAGTATCGCCTGTTCTTCGTGGAATGGTCTGAGAGGGAATCTGCAACTGCACCATTGTGAGGACGGGAATTCTCGCAATCCAAAGTTTACGGAGCACCGACATGGAAAGACAGCACACCGAGAATTTGTTTCGCCGTTATAAAGGTCAGCCAGTGACCATCAGGAGTATCTCCGGCGGCGTTTACAAGGGACACGTGGGAGAGATAAGCAATGATTACGTTTTGCTGACTGATCGCGGGAGTGAAGACGGAAGCCAAACGTTTGTGTTCTACGAGGCGATTGAGGCGATTGTGGTGATGGAAGTGCCGACTTGATGGAGAGCAACAAAGCCCATCGCGGGATAGTGCTTACAGAACCGAGCGCGGACCGGGGTCGCCGGGGGGCAACCCCGCTGGGGTGGTGGATGCGCCGGATCTTAGAAAGCGACCTCCTCATAAGTTGGCCTCGTTATGCCTGGGTAATGGCTACTCAAATTAAAGATACTGCTGGTGGTTTCCTGACTCGCCAAACGCAGCCCACTTCTGGTAATCTGTTGCATCGGTAAAACACACTTTCTGGCGCCACCCCGGTGCCCGTTCAGAGTTATGAACTACGTTGAAAATCCTCCCAATCCCTGGCTCACACATTCGGTCGAGTGGCTTGGCGAACCTCCCGAAGCTAAGCTCGAAGTGTTTGAAGAGACGCAAACTCGTCGGATAATCACGCATAACGATAGTCCTGACGTTGGCTTCGACTACACGGTGAATTGTTACCGCGGTTGTATTCATGGCTGCACCTATTGCTTTAGCCGGCCGACGCATGAGTATCTCGGCTACGGCGCTGGAACGGATTTCGATCGCAAGATTGTCGTCAAGGTAAATGCGCCCACACTGTTGCGCAAGGAATTGATGAAGCCTTCATGGAAGGGCGACGAGATCGTTTTTTCGTTTACTTCGGATCCATATATCCCGCTCGAGGCCAACTACAAGCTGACGCGCCAGTGCCTGGCAATTTGTGCTGAGTTTCGCCAGCCGGTAGGAGTGATTACAAAGTCCGCCCTAATTCGCAGGGACATCGATGTGCTTCAGCAGCTCACCAGAGATGCGCGCGTCGGAGTGTTTTTCACAATTCCGTTTACCGATCGTGAAGTTGCCCGGGCGGTCGAGCCTTACGCGCCTTTGCCCGAAGCTCGTTTCCATGCGATGGCTGATCTGGCCGCTGCGGGGATCACAGTCGGCATCGGAATAGCGCCCGTAATACCTGGCCTCAGTACGGAATTGCCGGTGTTATTAAAACGCGCGAAAGAAGCAGGCGCCACACTAGCCTTTCTCAACATGCTGCGGCTGCCGGGAAGCGTCGCTCCTTATTTTGAAGAACGGTTGCGGGAAAAGCTGCCGACGAAAGCTGACCGGGTAATCAATCGCATACTTGAAGCACGGGGCGGCAAGCTGAATTCAAGGGTTTTTCACGAGCGAATGCATGGCAAGGGCGAATACTGGGCCGCCACCGAGCGCTTGTTCAAAATTCATGTCGAGCGATTGGGATTTAACCGCAGCGAGAAGCGCGTGCCGCCAGGTGAAAGCACTTTTCGGCGACCAACGGCGCAAGCAAATCTTTTCGGCTGAACGATCACCCCTGCCGCGGATTCACACGGATTAACTGGAGTTTAAAAGAACGAAGCCGTCTGTTTCATTAGAGACAGACTCTGCCGGTTTATTTATAATGGCCGCGCAATCCCAGACAACTGAGCACGTTCCCCAGGAGGCTCAATCATGATGTTGATCCGGCATGTTATTCGCGATCGCGAGCCATATTCGATGAAAGCCTCGGCTACCGTTCAGGATGCTGCTGAGTTTATGGCGTCGCGCAACGTTGGCGCCGTCTGCGTGGTGGACGACGCCGGCAAACTCCTCGGTGTTTTTTCAGAGCGGGATGTGCTAAGGCGCGTGGTTGTAGCGCGGCGCGATCCTTCGTCGGTTAAGGTCGGCGATGTAACCAGCGAACTGCGCGCGGTCATCAATTGCGATGAAACTCCGCATCAAGCGCTCGAGCGAATGGAAGTGATCGGCACACGTCACTTGCCTGTAGTAGACGGAGAACGCTGGGTAGGCATGTTGTCGATGCGGGATCTCATGCGCGTTGAACTGGGTGAGCAGGGAGACGAGATCAAACTGCTGCATGAGTACATTCAACACTAGAAGATAGGGGAAGAGGGGAAAAGGTGCATTGGGTAACGGGGAACGGGTAAGGGTGCGTGAAAAGATTCTTCTTGAAAAATGCGATACGTAAGTTGTTCACGATAAATGCTGATGCTGAGTTAGATTCGTTACTCGGTTTTGTCCGATCATTTCTTCTGTCCCTTTCCCCTTTCCCCTTTTCCCCTCTTAACCTATTCCCCCCGTCGCCCTTATTAATCGTCTTGTGTTCTCTTGCAGTCCTTGGTTGTGGACATGTCCCACCCGGTCGGGGAGCCGGTGAAATAGAGACGACTCCTCAGCGGGGCCCAGCACAGGGGCAGCCGGGAAGCGTGAGTTTTCGGGTTGAGACAGTAGTCAGTAACCTGGAGGTGCCCTGGTCCATAGTGTGGGCGCCGGATGGCCGCATGTTTTTTACCGAACGTCCGGGACGCGTTCGCGTCTATCACAACGGCCGGCTCATGTCCCAACCAATTTTTACGGTGCCCGATGTAGCACCGTCCGGCGAGGGCGGATTGATGAGCATTGCGCTCCATCCGCAATTTGCCTCAAACCGGTTGCTTTATCTTTCCTATGTCTACAGAGGCGACAACCAATATGTGCGCGTGGTTCGTTACCGTGAGACCGAAACTGGATTCACTGATCGGAAAGTAATTCTGGAAAACATTCCGGCGGCTCAATACCACGCCGGCTGCAGGTTGCGATTTGGTCCCGATGGAAAGTTGTACATAACAACCGGCGATGGCACTCGACGCGACCTGGCGCAGCAATTGAGTTCTCTCGCCGGAAAGACTTTGCGGTTGAATGATGACGGCTCGGTTCCGGCCGACAATCCATTCGTCGGACAAAAAGGTGCGCGGCCAGAGATTTGGTCTTATGGTCATCGCAATGCGCAGGGACTCGACTTCCAACCAGGCACAAACCTGATTTTCGAAACCGAACATGGGCCCAGTGGGTTCGACGGTCCGGGCGGCGGCGATGAAGTCAATATTGTGGAGAAGGGAAAAAATTACGGCTGGCCTGTGATTCATCACACGGCGACGGCCCCGGGAATGGAAGCGCCGCTGCTGGAATACACGCCGGCGTGCGCCCCGGCAAGTGGGACATTCTATCGCGGTGCAGCGTTCCCGGAGTTTCGCGGCAACTACTTTTTTGGTTGCTTGCAAGGCGCGCGCATAATTCGGGTCGTGCTTGATGGGCGCCGGGTCGTAACACAGGAAAATCTGCTCGAAGGCAAATATGGCCGGATCCGTGACGTAGCGGAGGGACCCGAAGGATATTTGTATTTCTCCACTTCCAACAAGGACGATCGCGGCGAACCGGCTCCGGATGACGATCGTATCATTCGACTCGTGCCTGTTAAATAACGGTAACGCAACTGTTAGTTTGGGAATACGAATGACGCAAAGGCCGCGAACCGCAACTGTGCGTTTGCATTGACTCCAACGATTGCAGCGAAGGAACCAGAAAATGACTAATGCTGCGCAGGCGACAAGCATCCGCCAACAAGTCAGTGAAGAGGAGTGGCAAACGCGCGTTGATTTGGCCGCGGCTTATCGGCTCGTCGCGCATTATGGCTGGGACGATCTCATCTTCACGCACTTATCAGCTCGCGTCCCGGGATCCGAGCATCATTTTCTAATTAATCCCTACGGGATGATGTTTGAGGAAATAACGGCGTCGAGTTTGGTAAAGGTAAATCTCCAGGGCGAGATAGTGTCGCCCTCACCATTCTTTGTAAATCCGGCGGGGTTCACGATACACAGCGCCGTGCATGCCGCGCGCGAAGACGCGCTTTGTGTAATTCATCTGCACACAAATTACGGCATTGCTGTGTCTGCCCAGAAAGATGGGCTGCTTCCGATTTCGCAACAATCCTTGTTCGCTCTCGCTTCGTTGGGTTATCACGACTATGAAGGCCTGGCGCTGGACGAAGACGAGAAGTCACGACTAGTCGCTGATCTCGGAAACAATAACAACTTGATCTTAGCCAATCATGGCTTACTTACGGTGGGCCGAAGTCCGGCGGAGGCGTTTCTTTTGATGTACATTCTCGAGAGTGCATGTCGAATTCAGATTCTGGCGCAGTCGGGCGGTACGTCCTTGCGTTCAATTCCCGACTCGATTCTTCAGAAAGTTACTTCACAACTGGGCGCGGTAACCGTGGGGCAGGGAGCGCAACTCGCCTGGCCGGGGCTGCTCAGAAAACTCGATCGGCTTGATCCTTCTTACCGCGAGTAGTAACCAGGTGACTATATCAGCCGCGGATCCACGCGGATGAATGCGGATCAGACCAATCCGAAAAACACTCCACACCGCATAATCATACTTTGATTGATCCGCGCTGATCCGCGTGAATCCGCGGCTAACTGATCTTCGGATTAGAGCTTTTGCGCCAGTATGGCGGTCTTGCTCCAGCCAATGATTTGCAGCGGTGGAAACCGATATTCGTGAACCATCCGGAAGCAACGTTCTGTCTGACTGAGTATTTCCTTGCGAGGATGCTTCTTGAAGCGGAAGAGAATTTCAAGAAAGGTTGTGGCCGGTGAAGGTCGGCAGGGGATATGCAGCAAGTGACCACCGGGCGCGATCACGCGTGACAGTTCGGTCATTCCCTCGGCAAGCGGGACATACTCAAGGGCGCCACTTGTAACTACCAGATCAAGCGAATTGTCTGCGAAGGGAAGCGATAAAAGATTTGCTTCGGCGAAAGTGACATCGCGCGTGCGTCCGGGACTCCCCGCCACTGCCTTGCGGGCAGCGCTGATCGAGGTGGCCGAAAGATCGAGCGCGGTGATGTTTACCGGAAAATGTAACGAGCGCAGTAGCGCCAGCGTCAGCAAGCCTGTGCCGCAACCGGCATCCAGAATGTTAGCGCCCCGCGAAACGGGAAGCGGATGGTTGGAGAAATATTGATCCAACGATCGTCCATAGCCGTTGAGCTTGAACGTCAGGTCATAGTAGGCCGCTATCTTGTCATAGTATGACCCCGCCGGCGCTTCTGTCTTAGTTGCAGTCAGTACGTATTCCATTCTGTACTCCCTAGCGGCCTTAAGTCAGAATCGATCAGAACTGGATCGGAAAAGTAAAGCCCGACATTGTAGCCTCCATCCTTTCTTTACTCAACACGCAAACTCAATTCTGAAGGATAGCTCGGTGCCAAGTTAGCGATCGGGACACGCGCCCGACATTTAAGTGCGGAATTTGCCACACCCCTGCAAGATCTTGGGAAATGGCTCGTTCCTTCACAGGTGTGGAAATTCTGCGTTTCGACAGGAGGAAATTATCGTGAAGAGAGTAGTAGTCCTACTTTGCTGCTGCGGACTGGCGCTATTGGCGGTCAGCGCGTTCGCGTTCTCCAAATCGCCTGCTGAAGCCCCCGCCAATGACATGATCCCGCAATATCGCCAGCCGGCTTACCCGATTACCGCGTTTGATATCCAGGTTTTAGTTGATGGACGACCGCTCGACGAGTACGTGGCGCGCGGTAAGAGTTACGTGGAAGCTATCGCTGGTGCTGAATACGAGGTGAGAATTCGAAACCCTTTGCCCTATCGGGTGGCGGTTGCCTTGTCAGTTGATGGCCTCAATACGATCGATGCGCGGCACACGACGGCGTGGAATGCAAGTAAGTGGGTTATCGAACCTTACGGCTCTATAGATGTTTCTGGGTGGCAAATGAGCTCCGAACGCGCCCGACGATTCTATTTTACCTCTGAGCGAGATTCTTATGGCGCCAAGCTTGGGCAAACAGCCAACCTGGGAAACATCTCGGCCGTTTTCTTTCGCGAACGGCGGCCCTACCCGGTGCCGATTGCGCCTCCACCTCGACCACGGCCAATGTATGAAGAGGATGGACGGCACAAAAATTCGCCAGCTCCAAGGTCCGGGACTACGGCCGAGCCTTCAGTCGGCTCTTCTGATTCCGCCGGCAGAGACGAGCAATCGACGCTCGCGCGGAAAGGGCAAATCGCGCCGCAACCTGATGACGAATACGCCGCCACCGGAATCGGGCGTTCAATTCACAACGACGTACGCTGGGTCAATATGGACTTGGACTCGCGCCCGGGCGGGGAAGTTGTGATTCGCTACGAATACTATCCGGCGCTGGTGCGATTAGGTGTTTTACCGCGCGCCTATCCGCGACCTGATTCTCTTCTTAGACGTGAACGAGCGAGCGGATTTGAAGACAGGCGGTTCAGTCCGGAGCCGTAAGGGAACGGTGGGCAGTGAGCAGTAAGCAGTAAGCAGTGGGCAGAAGGCAGAAGGCAGAAAAGACAACGGTTGAAATTCGCCTCCGGGTTTTCTGCCTTCTGCCTTGTACCTACTGCCTACTGGCTGGCCACTGGCCACTGACCACTTCCTTTTATCGTCGCACCAGCTCCGTCGTGTACAGCTGCTTATAGATGCGATAATTGTTCATTACCTTCTGCACGTAGCCTTTGGTTTCGTCGAAACCGATCTCCGAGGTAAAGACGCCCCCGTCTTTTTGTTTGGCGCGCTTTACCCAGCGAGCCACGTTGTCCTCACCGCCGTTGTACGAAGCGGCGACAGCCTCAAGCAGATTGGGAAACATTCCCGAGAGTTCAGCGAGATATTCGCTGCCAAGACGGATGGACATATCCGGTTGGTAAAGCTGGTTCTCCTGCACGGTACTCATCCCCGCGTGCGAAGCATATTTTTGGGCCGCATCAATTGTTAACTGAAGCAAACCTCGAGCACCGGCAGGTGACTTTGCGAGCGGACGGAACACGCTCTCCTGCCTAATAAGTGCGAGGATAAAACGCGGATCGAGTTTTCGAGCCCTGGCGGCAGAGATGATTGCGCCGCGGTAAGGCGCCGGATATCGATCTACTGCAGATGCAGCTTGCAATGCATTTAAATCAGTGCGTTGCTGTACCAGCGATCGCCGTTTACTGTCAGCGAGGCTAGTCAGCCTGTCGCTCGCAAGCCACCCGTAATACGAGTCAATGCCGCCGGGCACCGCCAGATAAGCTGCAAACGCTGCATCGGGATCACCGCCGCGGTCCAAACTATAGGCTTTAAGGTAAGCAACCTCCGCCGGACTGGTCGCAACACCTTTCTGAAATGTCCTTCGGTTCAATTCTTCTGCGGTAGCGACCGCCCGCCTCCAATCGCCTTCGGCGACTCTCATGCGGAGTTCAGCAAACAATGCGTTAGTTTCGGTGATTGTTCTTGCAAATCTCTGGCGCGTTCGCACAATCCAATCCGTTGCGTCCTGCGAACGGCCGGCTTCGCGTAAGGTGTCAATCGCGTTGAGGTGGGCCGTCTCAATTCTTTCGCCGTCAGGAAAACGATTGATGTATTCGATGTAACGATCCGCCGCCTCTGAAGTCCTTCCCAGACGAAGCAACGAAGCGGCGCTGAAGTTCAGGCCTTCGCGTCCTTCTTTTGTAGCGGCATAATTACGCGCGAGCCGGTTGTAGGCGTCATATGCGTCGGAGTAACGGCGCTCCTGAAAATACGATCGGCCAATCCCCAACAATGACTCGGCGACTCGCGGATTGTCCGGGTAGTAATTGATCAAGGCCTGCCAATGTTCACGCGCCTCGACGAACGCACGGTTAACGTGGTAGATGCCGGCGCGGCGAAGGTGCTCGTCCGCCGGCAGACGCGTGACGATCCCTTTCGCATTTCGTGCCTCACGATCCTGACGACGCACTGCTGCCAAACTCGCATCGCTGCCTGCCTGGATCGCAAGGACACCACGTTGCAGGAAGGCGGTAGTGGCTGCGAGTTGCGGGACAACAATTGCGGTAACCACTACATACAACAATAATAATCGAGTCCAAAATTTCACCAGCAACCCCTGTTGTTCATCACGTGTGATTGCAAAAACTCCACAATGAACTTATATCCTCTCTAAGTCGTAGCTTCGATGATCTCATAGCTCGAAACGATTTTCGCGGTCGGCCTTAATGTTGCCGCCACACTGCAATATTTCTTGTCGGAGAGTTCAATTGCCTGAGCGATCGATTGCTCGGAAATGTTACGGCCGGTGACGATGTGATGCACTGCGATTCGTTTATAACTTCGTGGATGCTCTGCTCGGCGGTCCCCGCGAACTTCGACGCGGTAATCAGTCACGTCCTGCCGTTTTTTCCGCAGAATAGAAACTACATCGACACCGGTGCACGACCCGAG
>DATLBQ010000288.1:0-4563 GCA_035526805.1 Pyrinomonadaceae bacterium | reverse complement strand
TGCGTCTTCGTCAAAAACGAAATGCCAGTCGCTGACGTGCTTGCCAATTACTTCCTCGGCCTTCCAGCCGAAAAGCCGTTGGGCGGAAGCCGACCAGCGCGACACACGGAAGTCGCTGTCCCACTCGATTACAGCCAGCGGCGAATTCTCGACGTGAAAAAGCAGACGCTGGTGAGCTTCCTGCGCAGCCTCCTCGGCGCGTTTGCGTTCGGTGATGTCGTGAATGACCGCAATGCCACCGACAATATTGTTGTCGGCATCGAACAGCGGCGAGTATTCACCTTCAAACAGTCCCTGCCGACCGGTTGCCGGCACGGCGTAAGACCTGTTTTCGGAGGTAGCGGTCTCACCCCTGAGTGCGGCGCGGAAACACTTGTCTTCGCCTGTCTCCTTTAAAAACGGAAACAGATCGAAGGCACACTTGCCGAGTACCTCTTCGCGCTCGAGACCGACGATGCGTTCCATTCCACTATTCCACGCAATGTAGCGACAATCGCAATCAAATGCGATTATGCCGTCGACGCTGGCATCGAGCAGACGGGTAAGAAATAATTGGCTTTGCGGGAGTTTGTTGTTCAAGTCCAGCCTAGAGTATCAGCAACGGCGGAAAGGAAAAAAGCGGGAAGCGAGGAGGAGCCTTTCGGAGGTAGCGCATCCTATAAACATTACGTCCCTAAGGGACGAGGAAAGTAGGTACTAAACAAAGCAAGAAGTTAATCGTTACTGAGACTCTACACAGTAATGAGAGATCTGAAGCACCTTAGGATTGGATTTCTGAATCATAGTAAACATCAATCTGTCGCAAGGGATCGTCAGATGCGCATCACAATTATCGTCACTCTGGCGCTGCTCGTGATTGGAGCCTGTCAGTTAGGAAGCGCTGGCCCGTCGCCGACACCTGCAATCCATCCAGCCAGTACTGTCGCATCTTCGCAACTAATCGCTGACCGCCCTGCCACTGGTTTCACTGATGCTGATTTCGCGCGACACGTCGAACTGCTCAAGAGCAAGACTAAAAAGAAACTGGCAAGCCCTGGTTCGCGGCCGGGCGAACCTGACTTTTCTTTTGTTATCCAGCGGCCTTTCGTAATTGTCGGCGATGAAAGTAAACAAGCAGTGCAAGAACATGCTGAGACTACTGTGAAATGGGCCGTGGATCGGTTGAAGCAGGATTTTTTCCCGAATGACCCGAAGGAAATTCTCGAAATCTGGCTGTTCAAGGATGAAGCCTCTTATGAAAAGCATGCCGCGCTGTTATTTAACGACAAACCGACGACGCCTTATGGTTATTATTCCAGCGCTCACAAAGCGCTGATCATGAACATCGCAACCGGGGGCGGCACGCTGGTTCATGAGATCGTGCACCCGTTCATGGAAGCTAATTTTCCCGCATGCCCGCCATGGCTCAATGAGGGTTTGGGCTCTCTCTACGAACAATGTGGCGACTCGAACGGACATATTCGCGGATTTACAAATTGGCGCTTGCCTGGATTGCAGCGGGCAATACGATCGAAACTGGTGCCCTCATTCAAAGAGCTGACGGCGCTGGATAGCAATGCTTTCTACAATGAAGACAAGGGTGTGAATTACGCGCAGTCCCGTTATCTTTGTTATTACCTGCAGGAGAAAGGGCTGCTGGTGAAGTTTTTCCGGGAGTTTCAGGCGCAGCAGAAAGAAGATGCCACCGGTTTCAAAACGCTCCAGGATATTTTGGGCGAAGCGGACATGGAAGCGTTCAAAACAAAATGGGAAAAATATGTGCTGAATTTAAGACAAGGTTACGAGGTAACTGCCGATCCGTAGGATGAGATCGCGCGTTGTCGAGGGCATATGCAAACCCATTACTTTTGCACAAGAACTCCTCACCGGTATCAGAACCGGCCCGCCAAAGAAGTAACTGAAGGAGAGAAGACATTAGAACATCCATTAATTTGTTTAATTCGAGTTGAACATCCGGCCAGTCGCTACCGCTTCCGGTTCTGATACGGCCCGCCGATCGTAGATTCACTTTTTGTGCAACCCAGATCCTTCCGTACCTAATCGCTGGTTGCGTTGACGATTCGCGGATCAACCCTTAGGATCCAGCACAACAATCAACCACTTTCCGGAGTCGAAATTGATGTCGCAAGCAATGCCACAAGCCTACGAAACGCTGCTGCTGGAACGGCGGAATCGCGTCGCACTGATCACGATTAATCGTCCTGATAAAAGAAACGCGCTAAATATCAAGACACGTGAAGAAGGCGCGGCGCTGCTGGAAGAATTACGCAACGATGCGTCGATACGCGTTGTGGTTATTACCGGCGCGGGTGATAAGGCCTTTATTGCCGGAGCGGATATTGCCGAGTTCGCCGGGCGTACCGCGATGATGCAGCGCGACGTGATGACCGCTCGCTCGCTCTTTACTGCCATCGACACATTTCCGAAGCCGATCATCGCAATGATCAATGGCTACTGCCTTGGCGGTGGCTGCGAGTTGGCGCTTGCATGCGATTTGCGCATTGCCAGTGAAAGCGCGTCGTTTGGTCAGCCTGAAATCAATCTCGGCATCATCCCCGGAGGGGGTGGCACACAGCGTTTGACCCGGCTGGTCGGTGAAGGTAAAGCGATGGAGATGATTTTGACTGGAGATATGATCGACGCGAAAACCGCGTATACGATTGGCCTGGTCAATACGGTTTTTCCAGCCGATCAACTGGAAGCTAAAACCATGGAGATAGCGAACCGAATTGCCGAGAAGAGTCCCATCGCCTTGAGCCTGGCGAAGGAGGCGGTCAAACTCGCTTCGCGCTCCAATCTCGATGAAGGGCTGCGGCGGGAAGTGGATTTGTTTGCACTCTGCTTCTCGACTGACGACAAGAACGAAGGCGTTAGCGCCTTTCTCGAGAAACGCAAGCCGGTCTTCAAGGGAAAGTAAAAACTTGGAACTTTGATCTTTGAGCTTTGATTTTAGTGTTTGTAAACGCGCCGGAGTAGCTGAATACCAAGTACCAGGAACAAAATACAAAAGTACAAAGAAAGAGATATTGAAGAGCGAAATGCTGCGTTGGCTAATCATTATTTTCGGAATAGTCCTTGGCGCGGTTGGCGGTGTAATTGCCTACCGGGCGTTTTTCCTCGAGCCCAGCGCTGCGATCGTGATATCGAACGAAGGCGTGCGGGAAGTTCAAGACACTTTCAAAATTCTTGGCGGTATCGCCCTTCTGATACTGGGAGCGGCGGCGGCGTTTACCGCGGCGGTGAGAAGGCCCAGGCATTAGGAAAGCCTTTAGTAGAAGGCACAACGCCTTTCAAGGCGCCCATCCGTGCACGTCTCACCCTTCCATTTGTTACGCGTAAGTTGTATAAAAGCCCATCCCGGTTCTCAATGGTCCGGGATTTCTCCCGGGACGTTCGGGTTGGTAACGCACTAAGCCAACCTCACCGGATCTCATAAAAACCTCTCAACCTCCGAAGGAGTTTCAAATGAAAAGCTACATCAATAAAAAGTTCATCGTTGATAACCCAGATGCGCGGATCCGCAAAGATGCGGATCTGCTCGCCTTTGAAGTGGAGAACAATAAGCCCAGGCTGATTCCTCGGAACAGTGAAATCAACGTCACCGATACCCAGATCTTAAATGACCAGGTGTTCGCAAAGGCTGATGGTTTTGGCTGGACTGCCGCAAACAACCTGAAGAACAAGTTTTTGAATGAAACCCTTGCTGCCTTCGAACCGCCGGACGGCAACGAGAAAGGCGCGAACGCAGCCTGGGACAGTGGGAACTTTCTTAAACAACTCACTCTGTTTCAGATAGTTGGTGCGGGCGGACGGCTCGATAAGTTTATCTCAAGTGACGTTGCCGAATTCTATCTTGCGTTAGTCAACGCCGCGGAAAAAGATGGAGTGCTTTTGCCACTTAAGAGTGGCTTCAGAACCTATCCAAAACAGGAATCGCTGTATAACGGTTTCATCAAGAAACTTCCTGGATTTAATCTCGCTGCGAAACCCGGGTTCTCTAACCATCAGGACGGCTACGCCTACGATTTTGAGATCTCCGCTTACGAGGGCAACCCCCGCTACGACTGGCTCAAAGCCCATGGTCCCGCTCACGGATTCGTGCGAACGGTAAACAAAGAGCCGTGGCATTGGGAATACAGACCAGAGGTCGCTAAAACTGGAGCCTACAAAACAGACCGAGTTAAGAAGTGATCGATATAGCGGTGTTTTCGGTTTCCGGTAACGCAGGCTAAATGCGCGGGCATTTGGATAAGAGCTTGCGACACCAGCACAGACAGGGTGGTGCCCTAATTTTGTTTTTAACGCAAACTGTTAGTTTGCTTGCCTGTTGAGTGCCATTCATCCTTCGCAAACTAATAGTTTGCGTTACAAATTAGGGCACTGCCAATTATGTCTCGCTTGACCGTCTCTTCTACGCTGGGCTACTCTTGCCGTCCGGTAACCTGAATAATTCCGGGGCCGTAGCTCAGCTGGGAGAGCGCATGACTGGCAGTCATGAGGTCAGGGGTTCGATCCCCCTCGGCTCCACCAATGTCATCAATAACTTAGGGCGTTCATCACGGA
>DATLBQ010000287.1:0-3423 GCA_035526805.1 Pyrinomonadaceae bacterium | reverse complement strand
GATTAACGTTGCCCCAATAATCTTCGGTCTGCGGATGCACCAAAGGGTCGCCATATACCTCCGAGGTCGAGGCCTGCAATATTCTCGCGCGCACGCGTTTCGCAAGACCAAGCATATTGATCATGCCCATCACGCTGGTTTTCACAGTCTTAACCGGATTGTATTGGTAATGAATCGGGGACGCGGGACAGGCGAGGTTATATATTTGATCCACTTCCAACAGTATCGGCTCAATCACATCATGACGAATCAACTCGAAGTGATGATTGTCGAGCAGCTTGATGATGTTCGCTCGACGCCCAGTAAAAAAGTTGTCGAGGCAAAGCACGTCATGACCATCGGCCAACAACCGTTCACAAAGATGTGAACCGATGAAACCAGCGCCGCCCGTTACAAGTATTCTCATTAGTTTCGATAAAGTGAAACGTGAAAAGTGAAAAGTGAAGAGTCAATCAGGAGTCACGACTCACGCTGCGCGATAGGCCCAAAATCATTCTCCCGATGCTACTCAACTCATCGTTACCGATCTCAAAAGTTTTTTGGTTCAGGTATCCTAACTTATGAGCAATCAAAAGCTCCGTGGCCAACTCACTAACCGAACCCTGAGCGTTCGATAAAAAGTACTTGAATTCTTTAGAGGAACGCCGTCCCGCACCTTCGGCTATGTTTGCAGGGACGGAAACTGCCGCTCTCCGTATCTGGGAAACCAAGCCGAACCTCTCATCGCGCGGAAACGATTCGGTCATTTTGTAAACGGTAACAACAAAATCTATTGCTCTTCTCCAAACGTCTAATTTTTCATGGGGTCGCATCTCAAGGTTACCTTTCGTAGTAGCAATCAGACTGTGCCTCCTCTTTACTACGAACTCTCTTAATTACCGCCCCACAATCAGCGTCCACTGAATTCCGCTAAATACCAGCTCTCTTGCATCCCAGGATGAGACTTGCTCCTCGAGTTTCTCTGACTCTTCACCCTTCACCTTTCACTCTTCACTGTTTTCTGTTGCACGACTTGGTTTCCAACGTATAAAACATCCATCCGAGTCTTTAAGTAACAGTCGATAGCGTGTCGCGGTGTGCAAACAATTGGTTCATTCTCATTGAACGATGTATTAAGCACGACCGGCACACCTGTTAACTCATTGAAGTCCGAAATCAATTGGTAGTAACGAGGGTTAACTTCGCGCGATACAGTCTGCAAGCGGCCGGAGCCATCAACATGCGTCACCGCGGGAATCTCGCCGCGTCGTCCCTCCCTGACCTGGTAAACCATCAACATCGTCGGCGCCGGATGGCTCTGCTCGAAATAATCAGCGGTACGCTCTTCCAGTATCGACGGCGCAAAGGGACGAAAGGGCTCACGCTTTTTGATTCGCTCATTGAGAATCTCTTTCATGTTTGCGCGCCGCGGGTCGACAACAATCGATCGGTTGCCCAAGGCGCGCGGCCCAAATTCCATGCGTCCCTGAAACCAACCAACCACCAGCCCATTAGCAATATCCTGCGCCGCGCGTTTTGTTAGCGCTTCGTCCGACAAAGTCTCGAAACTAAGACCGCTCGTCTCCAACTCCTCGCGAATCTGATCATTGGTAAACTCCGGTCCGGTGTATGCTCCGAGCATTACTTCACCGCGGCCGCCTTTGAGAATGCCGTTATGAATTTCATAACAAACACCCAACGCCGTACCGCTGTCGCCCGCCGCCGGTTGCACATACACTCGCTCGAACGGCGTATTGAGCAATATCTTACCGTTCATAACTGAGTTGTAGGCGACGCCGCCGGATAGTCCGAGATCCGTCAGCCCTGTTTGCTCATGCAGGTGATTCAAAATGTGAAACCCGACTTCTTCAAGCCGCAGTTGCAGGCTGGCGGCGATATCCTGTTCTCGATCGGTCAGCTCCGCGCCGGGTTCGCGGGCCGGCCCAAAGGTGCGCACAAACTCGTCCGAAAAAATACGTCCGATAACCGGAGAGCCCTGGTCCCAGCTCATGTCGATACCTTCAGCATGATGGCGAAAGTAAGCCAGATTCAGACGAAACTGGCCACGTGGTTCGGTGCGGATGATGTCGCGAAACTCTTCCATGTAACGCGGCTTGCCGTAGGGCGCCAGACCCATCACCTTGCCTTCGTCACCGTAATGCGGAAAACCAATAAACTGCGTCGTCGCCGTGTAAACGATTCCGGTCGAGTGCGGATACTCGACCTGGTCGAGTACGTCGATCGAGTTCCCTTCCCCGAGCGCCCACATGGTGGATATGAAATCGCCGAAACCGTCGATTGAGAGCAAGGCCGCGCGTTCGAAAGGTGAGACGTAAAACGAACTTGCCAGATGTGCGCGATGATGTTCTACGTTATGAAACTGCGCACGCAGGCTGCTCATGGAGGCGTTCAGCGCCAGCGCCAGGTCGTCCTTAAGATCACGAACCTTCGCCGCATTGTTCAAGCGATCCTTGACCTGCCGAAAAATCCCCGAGCCCCGTTTACCGTTACTCCCATTCCCTTCTCCATTTCTTCTACTTAAAGTCTCTTGCCCGTTACCTCTACCCTTTTTCCCGCGCTCCTCAATTCCTACTTCCCCTTTACCCCTTCCTCTTTTCCCCTCTTCCCCTGCCGCTTCTGCCTCACTCAACGCTATCGCCGCGGCCGATTTTTTCCCACCACCCACCGCCCACTGCCCACCTTGCTTCGCAGCCCGCGACGCGGCGAACAAAATCTTCTTATGCAAGTGTGCGGACGGATCGCGCGAGATGCCGATGTGCGCAACGTCTTCGATTAGGATGCCTGCCGCTTGCAAACAATAGCGCACTGCCTCGCTGGGAAAGCCTGCACAATGCTTGACGCGATTGAAGCGTTCTTCCTCAACGGCCGCTACGATCCGGCCATCCTTGATCAGCGCCGCTGCCGCGTCTCCGTGGTATGCGTTAATGCCTAAAATGTACATAAATCAAGGGTCGTTCAAGTTGGAAGTTTCAAGTTGTAAGGATGATTAGTCGGGGATTAGCTCAGGTTCAGGCGGATTCAAACCAAAGGACTACATGCAATAAAGTGTTTGTCTAAATTCCATACCTGCTCTCTGCTTACTGCCCTCTGCCTTTTTCCCAGATCTGCGTCTATCCGCGTAAATCCGCGGCTAAATATCCACGTTCCGTCTCACCCATTCGTTGAGCACGTAAAGACTCCACGGCCTTGACCAGGTCGTCTTCCCATCGAGGTAACTCTGCCATACGGCTTCCGCACTTTTCGTACTAACAACGTCACGCAACGTAGGTGACAAATCGGCGAGTCCATCCTCGATGCTGGCTTTCAATGGGCCACCCAGCCACGCAGCCCATGGGAAAGTAAATCCCCGCTTCGCCTGGTGCACCACCTCCGACGGTAACAGATCTGAGAGAGCCGCCACGAGCAGAGCCTTCGGCGTATCTT
>DATLBQ010000286.1:0-4835 GCA_035526805.1 Pyrinomonadaceae bacterium | reverse complement strand
AGCATCACGGGAGAGCATGGTGTCGGCTTTGATAAGCGTGAACTGTTGTCGCTAATTTTCTCTGAGGCGGATATGGACGCAATGCTGCGCGTGCGTGCGGCGTTCGATCCGACGGGTTTGTGCAACCCGGGGAAAATCATTCCAATGCTCCGGGGCTGCGGCGAAGCGCGTGCGATTCAGTCGCCTATGTCAGAACCAGTCGCAGACCGGGGTCGCCAACGTGAACCATTAGTAGTGACTGGGACCGCAGGCGTCCCGCCCGCCTCAAGCACCGGGTTCACTCGCGGTAAAGTTGAAATTCTCAATCCGGGCTATGCGGCATTCAAAGACACCGGGCGAGACGCCCACGGTCCCAGCAGTAGCGGAGCGCGTTTCCACACCGGGTCACCAGCGTTTGATCCCGACGCTGCGAAACTGCAACTCGCCTCAATCACAGACGAAAACAACATTTCAGCGCTTTCTTCTTTTCCGTCTTCGTTTATCGTTTCGCCAAATTCAATTGCGGAAGTCTGCGAGGTGATGAAACTTGCGACTAGCGAAGGGTGGGCAGTCGTGCCGGCAGGTGCAATGACCTGGCTCGACGTCGGACAGCCGATGAAGCACGTGCGACTTGTGATCAGCACGCGAAGGATGAATCGGATTCTTGAACACGAGCCTGCTGATTTAATTGCCGTGACGGAAGCGGGAGTCACGCTCGATGGCTTCAATCGCGCGCTTGCGAAAAAGGGCCAATGGCTGCCGCTTGACCCACCAAATGACGGGCGCACGACAATCGGTGGCGTGGTTGCTACCGGACTCGGCGGCCCGCAACAGTTTGGTTACGGCGCTCCCCGAAGGCACGTGATCGGGATGAAGGTGGTGCTCGCCGACGGAACGCTTATCAAGGTAGGCGGCCGAGTAGTCAAGAATGTGGCCGGCTACGATTTGTGCAAGCTGTTCACCGGCAGCTATGGGACATTGGGGACGATCGTAGAAGTTAACTTCAAACTACGTCCGCTTCCTTTTGCAACCAGCAGCCTGCTCGTTGCCGGCGAACGCGAAGAACTGCTTCGCATTGCCCGGTTGATCATTCACTCGCGTCTGTTTCCTGTAGCCGTAGAACTGCTATCTCCTGCAATGGCACGCGCTGCTGAATTGACTGAGAAGAGGCAGCACATGCTGTTGCTGAAATTTGACGGTTCATCGACTGCCGTACTGCAGCAAGTCGCACGCGCGCGTGAATTGACGAGCAATTGCGAGCGGTCCATGACAGTGGCTGAGGATCACCATTGTTGGCGGCGCCTGGCAGCATTGCCCTCGCAGTTTGAAAAAAACCTTGTTTGGCGAGTTGGCTTATCTCCTGCAGACATCTCCACATTTGTGGCGACGCTGGATGAACATAGCTCGGGCGCTGAACTATTTACACTGATGTGGCAGGCGGGTGTCGGTGATGGCCGCATACGCGTCATTGAACAATTACAAAAGCAGGGTGAGACTGACGAGATTGTGCGCCATGCTGGCAAACGTCTGGAACAATTCCGAAGCGAAGCCGAGCGCCGCGGCGGCACCCTAACGGTTGAGCAAGCAACCACCGAATTAAAAACGCAAGTTAGTCCGTGGGGAAACTTCGGTTCCGCTGCAGGAATAATGGATCGAATCAAACAGCAACTTGATCCACATGCGATACTCTCTCCCGGCAGGTTTGGATTCGAGACTACACGAATTGACCCAAATTGAATTTTGAATTGATGAAGGCCGCAATGAAAAACAGGATGTTGCCAACAACGCTACGAGCTCTACTGATCATTTTCTTAACCGCGGGACTCTTCGCGTTTCCCGCCGCACCGCTCCTCGGTGAAGCAACGCAGCCAAGTGTGCTCGCTGCGTCGCGCGAGCCCGTTCGTGCAACGCACGGCATCGTTGCGTCCACAAATGAGGTCGCGTCTCAAGTGGGCGTTGACATCATGAAGCGGGGCGGGAATGCCGTGGATGCCGCGATAGCCGTGGCCTTTGCGCTGGCCGTCACCCATCCGGCGGCAGGCAATCTGGGCGGCGGTGGCTTCATGATGGTGCGTCTGAAAAACGGAAAGACGACGGCGATCGATTACCGCGAAATGGCGCCCGCGGCCGCAACGCGCAACATTTATCTCGACAAGAATGGAAACTTAATCGAAGGCGAAGGCGGTTCCCTCGTCGGTTATCGCGCCGCAGGCGTACCGGGAACGGTACGCGGAATGGAGTTGGCCCTCAAAAAATATGGTTCCGGCAAACTCACCTGGGCCCAGTTGATTGAACCCGCGCGCCGGCTTGCCAACGGTTTCAAAGTTACCTATGCGCTGGCCCGATCGCTTCGCGGAAACAACGACTATCTCTCTCAGTATCCGGAAACGAAGCGGATCTATTTAAAAGAGGGAAAGTTTTACAAAGAAGGCGACATCTTTCGCCAACCTGACCTCGCGGCTACGTTCATGCGGCTGCAGACTTTCGGAGCAAACGAATTTTATGAAGGACAGACGGCCAGACTGATAGTCGATGACGTAACGCGTCATAAGGGACTGATCACGTTGCAGGATATGCGCGGCTATGTCGCCAAAGAACGGCAGCCGGTGCGCGCAAGCTATCGCGGCTATGAGGTCATCTCCATGCCGCCGCCGTCGTCGGGTGGAGCAGTTCTGATAGAGATGCTGAACATTCTTGAAGGTTACGATCTGAGCAAACTGGATGCAGCTTCGTCCGAACGTTATCACCTGATGACGGAAGCGATGCGGCGCGCGTTTGCCGATCGCGCTGAGTTTATGGGTGACAGCGATTTCGTCAAGGTGCCCGTGGCGGGGCTAATCGATAAGTCTTATGCCGCAAAACTGCGCAGCAGCATAAATAGCGAAAGGGCCTCAACCAGCGTTGAGATTAGTGCCGGGCAACCCGTCGGCCACGAATCAGAAGAGACTACTCATTTTACAGTTGTTGACACTGAAGGAAACGCCGTTGCCAACACCTACACGCTGAACAACTCTTACGGGTCGGCGGCAGTAGCCAAAGGCACCGGCATAATTCTGAACGACGAGATGGACGACTTTGCCGCTAAACCCGGCACCCCAAACATGTACGGGCTGATTCAAGGCGAGCGTAACGCAGTGGCGCCTCACAAGCGGCCGCTATCCGCGATGACGCCGACGTTTGTGTTGAGAAAGGATGGGAGTCTTTGGTTTACAGTCGGCAGTCCGGGTGGGCCGACAATCATCAACACGGCCCTTTGTGTGATTACCAACGTGGTCGACTATGGCATGAACATCCAACAAGCTCTCGACTTCCCGCGCATACATCACCAGTGGCTACCCGATGAGTTGGTGTTCGAGCCTTACGGTTTGTCCGGTGACACGCAGAAGGCCCTGCGCTCGCTGGGTCATAAGCTGACGAAGCCGCGCTACCTCGGCGATGCCGAGGCAATTATGATCGAAGAAAAAACCGGCATACGACTGGGCGCAACTGACCCACGTCGCAGTGACGGGCTGGCGGTCGGCTATTAGAGTAACGACCACCCTGAGTTCGGGTGGATTTGGTGGGCGTAGAGTCTAATCACCCAACTTTTGCAGAGGTACGGTCATTCTCTAAATGTTCGCAAGGCTCTGGACCTGGTCGGGTTGATAGAGATCGCGTAGTTCCATCCGTAATCCGCCTTCTCTCCGGCGAATTCTATAATGATGATGTAATCACCCTGCTCAAATGTTATTGTCCGACCGCCGAGATCCCTCCACCAGTCCTTAACCGGTTTTTCGCTCGTGAGGCGCCAACCTAAAGGCTTCAGCCGGTCGACATAGTAGTTCTTGGGGTCGTCATAATGAATTTCCGCCTGGTAGTAGTTGCCGACGCTTAAATCTTACTGATCATGCTCTGAGTCATTCAAGCTGACTCTTCGCGCTGTGAACAGTCCAACGAATAGACCCAAAATCGATCCACCTAGTACTCCGAATGCCAGACCGAATATTGTGTTAGCAAATATCCATGCCGGCTCTTCCGGATTTTCCCTTAACCACGCTGTAAACCAAAAACTGACTGCCCCAATGATAGCCCCGCAAACACTGCCGAGAGCTAAACCGATGAGCCCTCTATGGACGACTTTTTTCTGTGTGCCCATGTTTAAGCGCGTCCCCCTTACTACGAAATTAAGTCACTGGCATAATTCCCGCTTTATCAGGAGCTCCTTCGCGCCACTAACTAGTTTGTTGCTATTCAACAGCTTACCGACTCTTTCCCCAGCACGATCGTCGGCAAGCTCAGTAATACTCTCTTGGCGCCCACGTTCAGCTTGTTTCCTGTCGTACCTGATAAAAAGATACCGCACTGCAGACTCGCCATTGAGGATAGTTCCGGCGACGAACATGATACGTCAAGTCAGATTTGAACCCATTAGGATCATTAAGGCCCGTTTGGCATCTCCTTATTGTAGGTACCGTCCCCAACCATACGCTGATTGTTTCGCGCTCGGTTCATCATCCAGTAACCAAAAGTACTGCTAGTAGTACTATCGTAAAACTGTTTGATTAACTGGTCGACAAACGCGGAGCAAGAAGGGTTCAGCGACTTCTCCCGTTGTGCAGGGGTCTGCTGTGCGTTCTGCGGCCCACCGCCGCCGCGACCACCACCAAGGTCTCCTGGTCCCCCGATATCGCCACGCTCCTTAGAGTCTATCCAACGTAAAAAGGCCTCAAACTCGTCGTATCGCGAAGCCCACGTGTAAGTTGATATGCAATCATTCCCAATCGTACATGCCAACATGAATTTGAGCCCGCTTGGATCCACAAAGTTCACCGGATCATTTTGCACATAGGCATATCGATTGAAGCTCTGCGGATTGC
>DATLBQ010000285.1:0-3144 GCA_035526805.1 Pyrinomonadaceae bacterium | reverse complement strand
CCTGCACGCCAAGCAGTCGCTCCAGGCCCGACTTGTTCGATCCAGGCATGACGATCTTCTTGAAACCGAGCGCCTGCGCCTCACGCGCGCGCATCGCCGCCTGCGTCGTGCCGCGCACTTCGCCGGTCAAGCCGACTTCCCCAAAAACAGTCGTATGCGGATCAATGGGAATGTTTCTAAAGCTCGAGGCAATCGCCGCAACCACGCCCAGATCTACCGCCGGCTCGTCTACATCTAATCCGCCGGCAATGTTGACGAACACATCGTCGCCCAGCATCTGCAAGCCCAGACGCTTTTCGAGCATAGCCATCAAAAGCGCTACACGATTTTGATCTACCCCCTGCGTCATCCGCCGTCCCGTTCCATACTTTGTTTCCGACACTAAGGCCTGAATCTCCACCAGCAATGGCCGCGTGCCTTCCATGCAGGCCGTGACCACCGAACCCGCAACATTCTGCGGCCGTTCCTGCAAAAACATCTGCGAAGGATTAGCGACCGGCACCAGTCCCGCGCTCGTCATCTCAAACACGCCGATTTCGTTGGCGGCGCCGAAGCGGTTCTTAACAGCGCGAACAATCCGATGGTTGTGGTGTCGCTCTCCTTCAAAATACAAAACCGTGTCGACGATGTGTTCGAGCGCTTTTGGCCCGGCAATGGATCCGTCTTTGGTAATGTGGCCAATCAGGAAGGCAGGGATGGTGCGGTTCTTCGCGAGCAGGAGAAATTGATGCGCCGCTTCCCTCACCTGCGACACAGAGCCAGGAGCCGATTCGATCAGCGCCGAGAAAATGGTCTGGATGGAGTCGACGACGATCGCAGTGGGATTAAGACGCTCGACTTCATGAAAGATGTTTTCGAGGTTAGTTTCCGGCAAGAGGAAAAGATTTCTGGCTTCGATGCGCAGTCGCTCGCCGCGCAGTTTTATCTGTCGCTCAGATTCTTCGCCGGAAACATAAAGGACGGAACCCCTGGAGCTAAGGCGATCGGCGACTTGCAGCATCAACGTGCTTTTTCCGATCCCCGGATCGCCGCCAATCAAAACGAGTGTTCCGGGAACCAAACCGCCGCCGAGCACGCGATCGAATTCAGTCACGCCCGAAGAGATGCGCGTCTCGTCCTGTGATTCGATTTCGGAGTAGGCAATCGCCGTTACGTCGCGCAATTTGAACCCGCTGCGCACCGTACCTTTGTTTGCTGTGCGATCGCGTTCTTCAACAAATGAATTCCACTCGCCGCACTCAGGACACTTTCCCAGCCACTTGCGCGACTGATGCCCACAAGCCTGACAGGCGAAGATTGTTTCAGTTTTTTTCAAAGCAACCTCATAGCAGGAACAGTAATAAGGAGACCTACTCTTACTGGGACCGCAGGCGTCTCGCCCGCCTCCGTCGAATGCCACTCAGTTTCGTCGTCAGTCGAGCGAACTCGCTGCTCGATGCGGGCGGGAACGCCGGCGGTCCCAGTAAGCAGGGCTCACAGTAACGTCTTCACGTTTTCGGTTGGCCGGCCCAGCACAGCACGCTGACCGCGTTCGACAATTGGACGCTGAATCAGATCAGGGTGCTCGATCATGAGCGAGATAATTTCATCATCAGTGAAATCGCCTTTGCCCAAACCCAACTCGCGGTAAACGGGCTCGCTGGTTCGCAGCAGATCGCGCGGTTTCAGCTTCATCTTGACGAGCAGCTCAGCAAGCTTTTGTTTCGTCAGGGGCTCAATGTAGTAATTAACTTTCGAGAAGTCCACGCCGTTTTCCTGAAGGAAACGATTCATCTCGCGGCACTTCGTGCAGGTTGGTTTTTCGTAAACCGTGATCTTTTCTGTGATTGTCATCTGAAGTTTTGACCTTCTACTTCGGTCTTCGGTCTTCGGACTTTAAAGCTAAGAGAACAGCAAAGACCTAAGACCTAAGACCTTCTTTAAGGAAATATTCCGCGCACGTTCGTCGCTTCGGCCACACGATCCACCGCCAGTATGTATGCTCCGGTTCGCATATCCGTGTCATACCGTTGCGCAGTCGCATAAACCGAATTGAAGGCGGTGCGCATAGCCTGCTCCAGGGTGTCGTTGATCTGTTTCTCCGACCAGAAAAAGGAATACTGGTCCTGCACCCATTCGTAGTAGCTCACAGTGACGCCACCGGCGTTCGCCAGGATGTCGGGAACGAGGAACACTCCCTCGTCCGCCAGCACTCGGTCCGCGCCCGGCGTGGTTGGGCCATTGGCTAACTCGGCAATGATCTTCGCTTTAACCTGTCCAACGTTTGCCAGCGTGATCGCATTCTCAAGTGCCGAGGGCAACAGAATGTCGCAGTCAACTCCGACGATGTCTTCGGGTGAGATTGCTTTGGTGCCGGAAAGTCCAGCCAGCGTTTTTGTTTCGGACTTGTGACGCAGCGCGGCCTGGATATCGATGCCGTTTTCCGCATAAAGGCCGGCTTTCGAATCACAGGCGGCGACCACTTTCGCGCCGTCCGCAGCCACCAAACGCGCGATGTTTGCTCCGGCATTTCCAAAGCCATGGACAGCGACCCGCGCCCCTTTGAGATTGATGCCCTTCACTTTGCAGGCTTCCCGCAGCGCGTAGAGACAACCGCGCGCTGTAGCTTCCGCGCGCCCTTGTGAGCCGCCAAGCGAAATTGGTTTCCCGGTAACGACGCCGAGTTCGGTGTGTCCACGAATCATGGAGATGGTGTCCATGATCCAGGCCATCGTTTGCTCGTCGGTGTAAACATCGGGCGCCGGAATGTCGCGATCCGGTCCGATGATCGGAGCAATCTCAAATGCATAGCGGCGCGTAAGGCGCTCCAACTCATTTCTCGAGAGACTCTTGGGATCGCAAATGATACCGCCCTTTCCGCCGCCATAAGGAATCCCAACCGTCGCACATTTCCAGGTCATCCACGACGCCAGCGCCTTCACTTCGTCAAGCGTCACGTTTGGGTGGTAACGAATTCCTCCCTTGCAAGGGCCGCGCGCGATGTTGTGTTGCACGCGGTAACCCTCAAACACTTGCACGTCACCGCCATCCATTTTCACCGGAATAGAAACAATCAATTGCCGTTTTGGACTACTTAAAACATTACGCGTCGAGGCATCGAGATCGAGATAGTCAGCAGCGCGATTGAATTGTTGACGGGCAATT
>DATLBQ010000284.1:0-15052 GCA_035526805.1 Pyrinomonadaceae bacterium | reverse complement strand
AGCCATTTCGCTTCCCGGCTCCGAGCTTTTCATTCGTGATGTCGGTCTTAATTCAACGCGTACTGGCTTTCTTTCAGTATTGCGAAGGTTGGGAGCAGATATCAGCGTGTCGGAGGAGCGGCTGGAGGGTGGAGAGGCCGTCGGTTCCGTTCGTGTTCGCGGGATAGCTTTTCCGCAGCCCCGTCTGCTGGAAATCTCTGGAGCTGAAATAGCGAAACTGATCGATGAACTTCCATTACTAGCCTTCCTTGTCGCGACCGTTGGCGGCGACATGGACCTGCGTGACGCGGGTGAATTGCGGGTGAAGGAATCTGATCGGATCGCTGCAACGGTCGTCAACCTCAAGCACATGGGTGCACATATCGAAGAGCGCGACAACGGTTGGTTCATAAAAGGCGGTGGCGAATTATATGGCGCTGAACTTTCCTCATTTGACGACCACCGCATTGCTATGAGTTGCGCTGTGGCCGCTCTCTCGGCTAACGGCCCGTCTAAGATCGACGGCGCGCGAACCGCAGTGTCTGTCTCGCTGCCGGAATTCTGGAGTCTGCTCGAAAGCCTATCTGAATCACCGGGCTAGCAGTTAGAGTTCAGCCTTTAGGCTGCAGGTTTGCTGGCAATTGCGCACGCAAGCTAAAGCTTGAACTCCAAACTCCTTGAGTATGCGCGCAGTGCACGCTGTTGCTTTTCAAAGTGAGTGAGGTCAAAATCTGACTGAAGCTAACTACTCAAATTACCAATTACAAAGAGGCCTTCTGATGACTACCGTTCATGATAATAGTGCAATCGCCGCGACTGCAGGCACAGTTGCAATCGGCCGCAATACCGCTCTGCCCTTGAGTAAGAATGAACATCTGCTGCGTTGGGTTGAGAAGATGGCCCAACTCACCCAACCAGCGGCTGTTCACTGGGTTGACGGCTCGGAAGAAGAGGACGAAGCGCTTAAGGCGCAGATGGTAGCGGGCGGCACCTTTATCAAACTGAACGAAGAGCTGTGGCCAGGTTGTTACTACGCCCGCTCAGATGCGAGTGACGTGGCGCGCGTCGAAGATCGCACCTTCATCTGCTCCCTGTCGAAAGACAGCGCTGGCCCGACAAACAACTGGGAAGAGCCGTTTCAGATGCGGCGGAAACTGAAGGAACTGTTTCAGGGTTCAATGCGTGGGCGGACCATGTATGTCCTGCCCTTCAGCATGGGCCCGATTGGTTCGCCGATGTCGCAGATCGGCGTGCAACTAACCGATTCGCCGTACGTGGTGGTCAACATGCGCATTATGGCGCGCATCGGTTTACCGATATACGCTGAGATCGATAAAGACGCAAAACGGGTCGTCCCCTGCATGCATTCAGTCGGCGCACCGCTGGCGCCGGGTCAAAAAGATGTTCCCTGGCCGTGTAACAAGGAAAAGTACATCGTTCACTTTCCCGAGACGCGCGAGATATGGTCCTACGGTTCCGGCTATGGCGGTAACGCGTTGTTGGGCAAGAAATGTTTTGCACTGCGGATCGCTTCAAACATAGCGCGCGACGAAGGCTGGATGGCGGAACACATGCTGATCGTCGGCGTCGAAGATCCGAATGGCGAAAAGACTTACGTGACTGCGGCGTTTCCCAGCGCTTGCGGCAAAACAAATTTCGCCATGCTGATTCCGCCGAAGGGATTCGAAGGCTGGAAGGTGTGGACCGTAGGGGACGATATCGCCTGGATCAAGCCGGACGAAAATGGGTTACTGCGCGCGATTAATCCCGAGGCAGGCTTTTTTGGAGTTGCACCGGGCACATCGGAAAAGACAAATCCAAACGCCATGGCGACGCTGGCTACGAATAGTATTTTCACGAATGTCGCACTGACGCCGGAAGGCGGCGTTTGGTGGGAAGGTATGACAGATGAGCCGCCGGCGGAGTGTCTCGACTGGCAAGGCAACAAGTGGACACCGCAAATCTCCAAAGAAACCGGCGCGAAAGCCGCACATCCCAACGCACGCTTCACCGCCCCGGCGGCGCAATGTCCAACCATAGATCCAGCCTGGGAAGATCCAAATGGGGTGCCGATCAGCGCGATCATTTTCGGCGGTCGCCGCGCCACCACGATGCCGCTCGTCTATCAGGCGTTCAATTGGAGCGCTGGAGTTTACGCGGGCGCTACGATGGGTTCAGAGATGACTGCGGCGGCCGCAGGAACGATAGGCAAGGTCCGTCGCGACCCGATGGCGATGTTGCCGTTTTGCGGCTACCACATGGGCGATTATTTTCGTCACTGGATTCGCATGCAGCGTTCGCTCAGCGAGACACCGCGAATTTTCCATGTGAATTGGTTCCGGAAAGACGAGCAAGGTGGATTCTTGTGGCCCGGCTTTGGCGAAAACATGCGGGTATTGAAATGGATTGTCGATCGCGCTCGTGGCCGCGCACTGGGTAAGGAGACGCCTATAGGCTGGGTTCCCCATTACGACGACGTGGAGTGGCAAGGCCTCGACTTTCCGAAGGATAGGTTTGAGGCGCTGCAAGCGTTCGACCGTGAGGCGTGGCGCAATGAAGTACTGGGACACGAAGAGTTGTTTCTCGATTTGCACGACCGCCTGCCTCCCGAGGCGATCTACGAACGCGAACTGCTGATCTGCCGGCTGTAGACAGTTCAGAGGCTGCCCCTCCGTGGTTAACCGAAGGTGCAGCCCCACTTATTTAAGAACTTAGACGGAAAGGCACAGTCTTTCCACACGGAAGGCGCTGTAGGAGCGACACGGAAGTTTCGTCCTGCAACGAAAATGGGGACCAGTTGCCTGGTCCCCATCGTTGCGTGTTCATTAGTCTGATTACGTGCTGGCGACGCTCACGTGCTTTTCGATCATCTTCGAGATTGATTCTTTGCTGGTTGCGCCCACTACACGCTCGACTTCTTTTCCGCCGCTGAAGAGAATCAAAGTCGGAATTCCCTTGATGCCGTATCGTTGCGCTGTGGATGTGTTGTCATCGACGTTTACTTTCACCACGCCGGCGTTATCGCCAAACTTTTCGGCAATCGCATCGATGGTTGGCGCCAACATTCTGCATGGCGCACACCACTCGGCCCAGAAATCTACTAACACCGGTTTGCTTGACTGCAACACTTCCTTTTCAAAGGAACTGTCCGTCACCATCGAAACTTTCTCACTCATCGTTAATCTCCTATGCCTTGAATCTATGTAAGACAGACTTTTCTGCCTGTCCACGTAACTGGAACAGAGACAGACAGGAACGTCTGCCTAACTATTGTCGTTGTCCTTCGATGAAGCTCTTCAGCACCCGCGCACGCGACGGGTGACGAAGCTTTCGCAATGCCTTGGCTTCGATTTGACGAATTCGTTCGCGCGTAACGTTGAAGTCCTGCCCGACTTCTTCCAACGTTCTTTCGTGACCTTCCCGGTCGAGGCCAAAACGCATGCGTATCACGCGCTCCTCGCGTGGGCTAAGCGTCTGCAGCACGTCGCCCGTGATCTCGCGCAGGTTTGAAGTTATCACTCGCTCCGCCGGACTCGTGCTCGACTTATCTTCGATCAAATCCCCGAGTTGCGAATCTCCGCTTTCTCCGATCGGTGTCTCGAGAGAGACCGGCTGCTGCACGAGCTTGCGGGCTTTGCTGACCTTTTCCACGGACATGCCCATCTTCTTCGCGATTTCTTCGGTGGTTGGTTCACGGCCCAGTTCGCGTACCAGCTCACGCGAGGTGTTCCTCAACTTATTGATCACCTCAATCATGTGAACCGGGATACGTATGGTTCTTGCCTGATCGGCAATCGCCCGCGTAATTGCCTGACGAATCCACCAGGTCGCATACGTCGAGAATTTGTAACCACGGCGCCACTCAAACTTGTCAACGCCTTTCATCAGTCCCAGATTTCCCTCTTGTATCAGATCGAGAAATTGCAGACCCCGGTTTTGATACTTCTTGGCAATCGAGACCACCAATCGCAAGTTAGCCTCGGTCAGTTCGTGTTTCGCTTGAGCCGCTTGCGCCTCGCCGGTCACGATCATCTGGTGCGAACGTTTGATCTCGAGGGGCGAAACGTGATGTTCGGCCTCGATGTCCTTCAGACGACGCTTTCCGGCTGCTATCAGCTTCTTTAACTCTTTGACTTCATCTGCTTTTATGCGTTTCTTCGCGAGCTTCGCGGTGTTGCTCTCAATCTCGCGCTCAAGAGTTCGCGTCTCCCGGTGCATGGTGGCGATTGCATTAATCAGACGCTGCCTGACTGCTTCCTTCAAATGCAGTTGGCCGATCTCATGCACGATCTCCAAACGTGTGCGCGCCACCTTGCGACGCAGTCGAGTCAACTTCTTGGAAGCCTTCCCGCGTCTTAGCTTTTGCTCCGCGTTTAGTTGCGCCAACTCCTTGAGCCCGCGCTTGTAAAGCTTGCGAATATTTCCAATACCTTCGATCGTCCAAGCCAAATACTCTTCCGTCTTGTCCTCATGCTCTTCGGTTTCCATCTGATCGGAGAATATGACGACGTCACGGATACCCAGCTTCCCGGCTTCCAACTCCTCGCCGATTTTCAGCAACTCAGCAACCGCCATTGGCGAACGCGTAATTCCCTTTTGCGCGCGCTTCTGTCCCCACTCAATCCGCTTCGCAATGGAAACTTCCTGCTCGCGCTTGAGCAGTGGCACCACTCCCATCTCACGCATGTAAACCCGCACCGGATCTGACGTTTTGTCGAGTTCACCCGCCGAAAGGTCGAGTTCCATCTCCTCGGGCCCTGCATCGTCGTCTTCAGCCTGTTGTGCCGAAGAAGACGTCTCTCCGATCACTGGCTCATCTGTTTCTGTTCCAGAAATGCCGGCGGTGGCAAGTTTCTCCAATACCTCATCGATATCTTCGATCGATACTGCGTCTTCCAGGAGTTCTTCATGAGCTCCTGAAAAATTCGGCTTAACCGAATCCATTGGCTCAACCCCATCAGAATCTTTCTGAAGCCTACTCAATTGAAGACCATCCTTTCATTCCATGCGAGATTACTTTCGGAATGTAGAGAGCCATCTCGCGCCGCAACTCTCTACAGAAAGCTTCCTGGCTTCGCAGGCACCGCAGTACTTATACGATTCAGCCATGCTCCTAGTTTCTTGCCGTCAGGACATGTTCCTTCCGCATAACTTTCCGTTTCGTTACCGCCGTACTCACACAAGGTTTCAACCGTGAGACCACATCCTTTATGGTGATGTTTGCCAACACGCGTTCAACCGCCGTGTCTACCTCATCCAAAACCTGATTGAGAACGGTTCCGATATTTACCCCGACCGGACAATCACGATTCGGTGGATGACGGTGCAAAGAAAAGACGCCGCGGTTTTCCACGGCCTGATAGATGTCCAACAGCGTAATTTGCTCGGGCTGCCGCGCCAATTTTGAACCGCCCATTGCTCCTGACTGTGATACGACCAGCTGCGATTCGGCCAACTCACACAGCATGCGCCGAATGACCACCGCATTCGTGTTGACACTATCGGCTACCTGCTCGGATTTGAGGGGCTCATCATCAGCCCACGCCATCAGCGTGAGCACGTGAACTGCGACCGCAAACCTGCTGCTTGTTGACATTAGTTACAGAAACTGGCGTATTCGTCTGTAACCAATATAGTTACAGTTGCCCTATTTGTCAACCCTTTCCTGCCGAAAACCCTCGGACTTGGCTGGCACGCGCAGCTTGAACCAATTTCGCACGAATAGGCTCCCAAGCTCGAACCCATGCCGAACGGTTCTGATGCAGGTCGTCTGGCACTCGCCGCCTCGGCGGTGGTATTCACTAAGTGGTGCGCGCGTGAACGCTCCAATTTCCTTGGATTATTGCCACTTCGCGATTTTTTCGCGCAAATGGCATGGTCATTGCTCCGACCACAATGTTCAGAGCGAACAAAGATTCAAAAGTTAACCTTAAAAAGGAGAAGAACCGATGTTGTGGACGATTCTTGTGATATTGCTCGTGCTTTGGTTGATTGGATTTCTGGGTAATGTTGGTGGTGGACTCATTCACCTCCTGCTGGTCATTGCCCTGATTGTGTTCATCATCAATCTTGTGTCAGGCCGTAGGGCTGTTTAGCGGCCAACCATTTGGTTGCCGAAAGAACTCGGGGCACCAGTTTCGATGTGAGTACAGACGGCAACGTCTGGGTAGTAGTCGGACAAGATAGAAACCCCGCTGCGTTTTTGCGCCGGTTTCTTAAAGGGCCCTGGCGGCGACGCCAGAGCATCGTCCACAGCAGGCAACGCTTCTTCATACGTTGGGGGAGCGTTGCTTCTTGTGGATATTTTATTAACCGGAGGGACCATGCCAGCGAAAAAAACGGCGCGAAAGAAACCGAATAAGTCAGCTTCAAAGGCAAGCTCAAAGCGCTCTGCATCCAAAAAAACCGCTGCTTCTAAACGGAGCTCGAAGAAGGGCTCGACGAAGAAGAGTGGTACTCGCAAATCCGCAAAAAAACAGACTACTGGGTTGCTTAGCAAAGCTAAGGACGCATTGAAAGCCGTGTTTGCGAGCGCTGCGGCTGGAGCCGCGGAAGGTGCTGTCGCCGGCGCTGCCGAAGCTGGTGAAAAGGTGACTGGAGTGGGTCCTAAACCGGACGAGTCATCGGCGCAAAACTCCACATTTGCAGCCAAGAAGTGAAGATTTAATATGGCCTCGCCAAAAATTGGAATAATCCACAAATAGTGCTCGCGGATCAGCGCGTTCGTTTGCCGCTTTTTGCTACCGCCCCAACTAGAAATAGTTGCGCTAGAACGGATGTGCTCGTTTCAAACGCTCATGTTTCGAAAACTGGCAACCCGTACTGCGAATACGCGAAGCTGATGCGCGTTTATGTTCACCCTTCCTAAGTTGTTGATCCGTATCTACGGAATGCGGGACTGATTCCCGACACATTCAGGAACGCGGAGATTTTCTCTACCGCTCGGCACACTTCGCTGCTAGAATTCGCGCAAAAGTTACAAAGGAACAAAATATGCCAGAACAACGCGGCAAACAGGCAACTGCCGATGTTAAGTCAGAATGGACACGTGCCTACCAGATCTACCTCCGAGCTCCCGGCGACCGGTATGATAAGAAAAAAGACCGCACCGCTCGCATCGATTCCGTAGCCAACGAACTGCGACTTACACGTAAACAAGCTAAGCGTCGCGTGAGAAACTACGAGGCTTGGCAGCGAAACATCAAAAAGGGTCTTGTCGAACCTTAGCGTGCGCCTCCGCTATTTTGCACTAACCTAACCTCCAGCTGGCGTCCGTACCATCGCTTTTTGTTCAGACTATATTCGTGCCCAGTTCATATTCAGTGCCCTCAGCTTCTCCGCTGTAACAGTGGATGTAAGGGTTTCACTATTCAGAGGTCGTCTTAAAAGAGTCGTAAAACGCTCGCATGAGACTTCAGCAATTCAGAACGATGATTCGATTTCAACACCTCACTCCGTAAGCTAGATATACGAAACACAAAAGGCTCCGTTAGGAGCCAAATGATTTGAATCAGGCCTTTTCATACTCCTCCTAATAACATCTCGTGCCTGGGGCGCGAAGTAATCGAAGCGCTCTGGCGGCAAAAGCAGTCGACATGTTTGGTCGACACCGGAGAAGGTGCCATGGCAACCCCGTCGCACAATGCAACAAGCCCCGCTTCCAAACTTTCTCACCACTGGTTACAATCAATGCATCCCCAATCCAAAGCAATCAATAGCCAACGGAGGCAGCATGAATCTTACTCGTAGTAGTGCCCATCTTTGGACCGGTGTGCTTTTCCTCTTCAGTTTGATGATCGCTCTTACTTCTTCCTGCGCCAACAACTCAACCTCGCCTTCGGTGTCAGACGCCAAGGGCACGCCGGCAGAAGCTGAGAAGTTTATTGTCGATGCCGAAAAGCGGTTGTTCGACTTGAATGTCAAATATAGCCGGGCGGATTGGGTCAAGAGCACCTACATCACAGACGACACTGAAGCGCTTTCCGCCAACGCGAACCAGGAAGTGATCGCTGCGACCACGGAACTCGCGGACCAGTCGCGTCGCTTCGACGGCTTACAACTATCCCCCGATGTTGAGCGCAAATTGAAGCTGCTGAAATTATCACTAACTCTTCCGGCTCCAAAAAACCCCGCCGAACGGGATGAACTTACGAAGCTGGCGGCCTCGCTGGAAGGCGACTATGGAAAAGGCAAATATTGTCCTGACGGCGACAAAGGGAAATGTCTCAGCCTTGGCGACATGGAAGAGATCATGGGAAACAGCCGAGATCCTGAGGAGTTGAAGCGCGTCTGGCTTGGTTGGCATCAGGTTTCACCGCCATATCGAAATAACTACGCGCGTTTTGTCGAACTCAGCAACAAGGGCGCGAAAGAAATGGGTTTCAAGGATACGGGCGCCATGTGGCGCTCGAAGTATGACCTGGAGCCAGATGCCTTCGCCGCGGAAATGGAGCGGCTGTGGCAGCAAGTGAAGCCGCTTTACGATTCGCTCTACATCTACACGCGTCGCAAACTGTCTGAAAAATATGGCAAAGACGTCGTGCCGCCTGATGGTCTGATTCCCGCCCACCTGCTCGGCAACATGTGGGCTCAGCAGTGGGGCAATATCTATCCGCTGCTCAAACCGGAAAGAGGCGGCGATCGTGGTTACGACCTGACCCAGATTCTGAAAGCGCGCAATACGGATCCTAAGCAGTTAGTACACTATGGCGAATCATTCTTTACGTCGCTTGGTTTCGAGTCGCTTCCCCCCACCTTCTGGGAGCGTTCGCTCTTCACGAAACCCGTGGACCGCGAAGTAGTCTGTCATGCGAGCGCGTGGGATATTGACTACGAAAAAGATGTGCGGCTGAAAATGTGCATTCAGATCAACGAGGAAGACTTCACCACCGTCCATCACGAGCTGGGCCACAACTACTATCAAATGGCCTATGCCGGTCAGCCGTTTCTTTATCGCGACAGCGCGAATGACGGCTTTCATGAAGCAATTGGCGACACCATGGCGTTGTCCGTGACGCCACCTTACCTGCAGCAGATAGGGTTAATTGACAAAGTGCCCGACCCGAGCGCCGACACTGGATTTCTTTTGCAGCGGGCGCTGGACAAGGTCGCGTTCCTGCCTTTTGGTTATCTGGTGGACCAATGGCGCTGGAAAGTTTTTTCAGGCGAGGTTGGCCCCGGTGGTTACAACAAAGCCTGGTGGGACTTGCGCGAGAAATACCAGGGTGTAACGCCGCCGGCCCCGCGGACGGAGCAGGACTTCGATGCCGGTGCTAAATATCACGTACCTGCAAACACTCCTTACGCGCGTTACTTTCTGGCGGCAATTCTGCAGTTTCAATTTCATCGCGCACTTTGCCGTGAAGCCGGATTCAGCGGACCGCTGTATCAATGCTCAATTTACGGTAATAAAAAGGCGGGCGAGAAATTGAAGCAAATGCTCGCGATGGGGTTGAGCCGGCCCTGGCCGGAAGCGTTGAGGACAATGACCGGCGAGGACAAGATGGACGCGACTGCGATTATCGACTACTTCGCACCGCTCAAAGCGTGGCTAGACGAGCAGAACAAGAAACCGTGAAGGGGAAATTTAGGCGTGGATTTACGCAGATAAACGCGGATACGGAAAAAGCAAAAATAGATTGCCCATCGGAATCGCGTTAAGAAGAAATTGACCTTAACGCTGACGCCATCGCGCAATCTTATCTGGTTTTTCCTGATCCGCGTTTATCTGCGTAGATCTGCGGCCAATTTTCTTAGGCTACTTGCCGCGCTTGATAACTTCAGCGGCTAGAAAGCTCATGACAACTTCAGGTGGCCAGTGGCGATGATCAGAACTTTCGCGCACTGTCGCTCGATTGACCCAGGTAACGTCGCTCGAAGTAAGTGAGATCCGCCAGGGATCAGCGTTGTCTCGCCGGGTTTGAGCGACGGGTGTTTGCAGCAGCGATGGTGCAACTGAATTGAGCCAACTTTCGAATGATTCCTGTAAGATCTCCGATCTAGTGTCCGCCTCGGAATCGTCGCGCCTCACGCCTGTCTGCACCAGCGACAGAGTCTTGGATTTTTGAGCTGAACGTTTCATGACTTACGTGGGAACAATCTTAGACAACTCCTAATGCGGCGCAAATTCCAGTTATAGCTCAGCATTTTTGAAGAAACGGAATATTGAGTCTCATGCAGCGACGTCGCCGCCGCCCGTTTTTGTATTGGTGTTTGCGAGTCTCTTGAATTCGTCCTGCAACCTCAGCAATTCATCGTCAGAAAGCTCCTCTAAATGCACCAGGTGGGTGCGAGCGCCGCTGACCCCCTTAATTAATTCATCAAGTTTCAAATGGATCGCAGTCGCATCGCGGTTTTGCGTATTTTGAATTAGAAAAACGGCCAGGTACGTGAAGACTGTGGTGGCAGTGTTAACAATAAGCTGCCAGGTATCTGAATAATCGTAAAACGGTCCGGCAGCCAACCATATAAAAATCAGTAGGACGTTTGCTATGAACATCCACGACGAACCGAGGGCATTAGCAGCCGCTATTGAAAACTTCCGAAATAATTGATTCATTATTACTCCCCCCAAGTTTCGGTCATAACAACGCCGCGTCTCAGACGGTCGTCTCAACCGCCAAGAGCGCAGCGTGGCTGTCACGATAGTGGACAGGACACTCAGCCGGACCGGCGTCGACGCCCCTTTTACTGTCGACAGACAGGATCCGGCAGCTATGCGATCAATAATTAGATCGGTTACTTCGATGGCGCACTGATGTTCACGTCGACTTTCTTATTGCCGCCGAAAAACCTGCCGCCGAAAACAAATAACGCAGCCACTACAATGATCACAAAAATCACCAGGACCGCGACCACTCCGGCGCTGCCGCCGCCACTATCGTCTCCCATAATTTCCTCCTGTGAATGTTTAGTTAAGCTGCGGTGGTCTCACCGCCGAGCAGTGTCAAAATTTCGCCCGTTACGTAACTCGAATCAACTTCTGATGCAAAGTAAACAAAGGCCGGCGCAATTTCCTCTGGTTGGGCCGGACGTTGCATCGGCGTGTCTGCGCCAAACTCAGCTACTTCTTTCGCCAGCTTGTCGACAGGATTCAGAGGTGTCCAGACGGGCCCGGGTGCAACGCAGTTGACGCGAATACCCTTTTCCACGAGATTCTGCGCCAGCGATTTTGTGAACGCGTGGATCGCGCCCTTTGTTGCTGAGTAATCCAGCAACTCCTTGCTTCCTTCCAAGCCGGTAATCGATCCGGTGTTGATGATGGCACTTCCCTTTTGCAAATGTGGCAGAGCAGCCTTCGCCATTCGGAAGTAAGCGTAGATGTTTGTCCTGAAGGTGCGATCCCACTGCTCCTCCGTAAGATCGTCCAGGGATTTCTGGTGCTGCTGATAAGCCGCGTTGTTTACGAGAATGTCGAGCTTGCCGAGTCGTGCCACCGTCTGCGTTACTGAGCGCCGGCAGAACTCTGAATCCAAAAGATCACCGGAAAGAGGCAGCGCCCTGCTTCCTTCGGCTGCGATGGCCGTGGCCGTCTCAAGTGCGTCACTCTCCTCTTCCGGGAGGTAAGTAAACGCGACGTCGGCTCCTTCGCGAGCGAACAACACCGCGACCGCTCGGCCAATGCCGGAGTCGCCGCCGGTGATAAGTGCGACTTTACGTTTCAGTTTGTCCGCACCCCTGTACTGCGGCGCTTCGTATCGAGGGCGCGGATCTAACTTTGACTCGATGCCGGGCTTTCGCTGATGTTGAGCAGGCATCGGTGACTTTGGTTCTTCGAGTTGCCCAGTCTCGCTCCCTTTGCCGGCAGATTTTCGTGCGGATACGGACTTGGAAGCCTTCGACGCGCCCTGCTTGTGGGGCGCGCCTTGCTTGTTCGCACTACGCGAAGGTTTCGCGCGTTTCGTGCTCTTGCTCCCCGGTGATTTTTTGGGTTTGGCAGCCATAGTTAATCTTGACTACTTCTTCGAAGATTTCTTTCGACCTTTCTTAGCAGCTTTCTTTTTACCGCCCTTCTTCGCCGCTTTCTTCTTTCCCGCTTTCTTGCCGCCCTTCTTTCCACCCTTCTTCGAAGCGCTGCGATTCTCCTTCTTGCCCCGACCGGAGCCGCTCTTCTTTCCGCCACCGGATTCCTTGTTTACAGTGGCCCACGCCCGAGATTCCGCTTCCTTACCGGAAACACCCCGATCTTCATAACTCTCCTCTATGTGTTCAGCCTTGCGCTTTTGTTTGTCCGTATACGACCCCTTATCTCCTCTCGGCATTAGTGCTCCTCCCTTCGCACGGTTTGATCACGGGTTCTCCGCAAACTCTGCAAATGCTGCGCCCCAGTCAGGTTTGTTCATTCCCGGAGAACTCTGTAGTGTGGTCCACCTCCTGGTCGGTCAATTTTCATAAGGGAAAATAGTGGCATTGCGCTTGCCCGCTTTCAACGCGTTCAATCCGCAAACGCTTGAAGGTGGTCTGTTACTAAACAAGTCGTTCTGCGAAATGCACAGGAAGCGTACACATGATTTGATATTTCATCTTCAATTAAGAGGAGGCTCTGGTGCCAAATAAAAAAGCAAACGGCAAGCGTGAGTTGTTAGATACCGGCACGGACAAGCGGTATGTCCGCCGTGATGCAGGGGGCCAGTTTAAGGAATCCGACGATCAAGGTCGCTCGCTGGCGCAAGATGTAAAGCGGAAAGCAAAAACGAAGGTGAAATCCGGCCAGGGAGATCGCGGCGACCAAAAGCGGAGTTGACCGGCATTCCGCACTGAGTCGTCAGCGGTGGCAAGCGCCCTCGCGCTTTCTATCGTCTGAACTATCGTCTCGTTTCCCGTGCGGTCATTTAATCCATTACATCTCGATAAAAGTATGCCTGACTCCCGTCGCCGTGCGCTTATCCAAGTCCCCAACACCCGATGACAAGATACGAACAACTTCAGAAAACGGGAATACACCGAATCGGAACGGCAGCCCGTGGCTTTACTTACAAACGAGCTGATAAGAAACGAGTACGCTCTGCGGATCTCAGACGAATCGAGGAACTAAAAATACCGCCGGCCTGGACCGACGTTTGGATCAACGCCCTGGCCGGTGGGACGGTGCAGGTGATTGGCAAAGATGCCGCCGGTCGTTTGCAGTATCTCTATCATGCGAACCACGTCCGCAGGCGCGATGCAAAGAAGTTTAAACGACTGATCAAATTCGCTGAAGCCTTACCGAAAATGCGTGCGACGGCCGCTTCACACATAAGGCAGCCCGGTTTAGGAAAAGAACCGGTAATGGCTTCCATATTGAGAATCTTGTCGACGTGTTTTATGCGGCCAGGCAGCCAGGTTTATGCGAGTGAAAACGGTAGTTACGGGTTAGCCACTCTGCGACCTAAGCACGTGAAGATCAAGGCAAATGTAGTGGAGTTCGACTTCCCTGGTAAATCGGGGGTTCGGCAATCTCGGCAGCTGAAGGATCGTCAGGTAGCTAAAGTTGTCCGCAGTCTCCTCCGCCATCCTTCGCGCGAGGTCTTCAAATACAGAAATGGCAACGGCCAGTTTGTGAACGTAACGCGCCAGCACATTAACGACTACATCCGCGAAGTGATGGGCGAGAATTTCAGCGCCAAAGATTTCCGCACCTGGGCCGGCACGCTGGTGTGCGCCTGCGCTTTAGCACGGATGGGGACAGAAGTCGTTGAGAAGCCTACGGCGCGCAAGCGGAAAGTCGTCGAAGCGATAAAAGAGACGGCTCAAGTTTTGGGTAATACAGTCGCCGTATGCCGTAGCGCTTATATCTGTCCCGAGATTATTCAGAACTTTGAAAATGGAAAGATGATCCACCGCTATTTCAATACGTTAAATGAATTAATTAGTTATCGCGGCAGAAAATTGCACGCGGCCGAAAAGTCCCTGTTGAGTTTCATGAAGCGGAACGCGGTTGGCTAAGCGGTTGATTTAGAACCTATCGATGCCCGCCTCAATGTTCGTGGCCACGAAGCAGCAGGCAGGATGCCTGCGCTTCCAGCAAAAAGGCTCGTGGCATCGCTATTGCCCCTGACTGAGGGACGCACAAAAGCTGTCCGGTTAACGTGCGAACCGCAATTCGTTTCACGTCATTTGACGGTAATACTGCAACGATAACGCCCTATGTCTAACTGGAGGAAACTAAAATGAACGCTTTCGCATTGCTGAAGGCTGATCACAAGAAGGTCGCCGGCATCCTGGAAAAACTCGATTCAACGACGGAGCGTGGTGTGAAAACTCGTGAAGAGCTCTTTGCGCAACTCAAGACGGAACTCGACGTGCACGCGCGTATTGAGGAAACGATTTTTTATCCGGCGCTGGAGGAGGCTAAAGAAACCCGCGACATAACCCTCGAAGCGTTTGAGGAACATCGGCTGGTCAAACAACTCCTCGCCGAACTCGACAAGATGAGCAAGGATCAGGAGGAGTGGACGGCGAAGTTTACCGTGCTCAAGGAGAATGTCGAACACCATGTTGAGGACGAAGAAGGCGAGATGTTTCCCAAGGCGCGAAAAGTGTTGAGCGAAGAAGAGGCTGAAACATTGGGAGCTCGTCTGGAGGAAGCGAAGAAAGAGCAAATGAAGGCGGCAGCCGGCGGTTAGGTTTGCGGCATTTCTTGAGGCCGCTGGCGTCACCGTCGCATCAAGCAGCGTTCACTCGATGTGAGTATGATCCCAATCGCTGCAACAACGGGAGATTGGATATGGAAGGGCCTTTACGCGGACTGCTTGCGGGAGCGGCTGCCTGGAAATTTGGTGGCGGCTGCGTTTCCACGATCTTAATTTTTATTATAGTTTTCTGGTTGCTCGGATACGTGAATTGCTGAGGACGCTGTCTTAGCAGCAAACTGAGATGCCGCAGTCCCAGTAGTCATGAGCGGCTCTGGAGAAGCGACGCCGCCGCGGCGTCCACTAACCAATCAAGCGTTCCATTAGCCGGGTTGATTGCTTGAGCGGGCAGTTGCTCTGACGCAGGTTGAAGGCGTAACACCTCCTTGAGGCGTTGCGCCTTTTTGGACCCCACAACCAGAAACAGCACATGCTTTGCATGATTGAAGACCGGCACGGTCAAG
>DATLBQ010000283.1:0-22777 GCA_035526805.1 Pyrinomonadaceae bacterium | reverse complement strand
TGACGTTTATACGCGACAACAATCGACGTCCTATCGCATTGCGGCCAATAGCTTTGATTTCTCTTGTCTTGGTCCCAGCAAAGGACTGTTGGCTAGCAACAACATTTCCACGTTGGTCCAGCTGTTTCGGCAGCGGGCCCCTCAGGCCCGGCACGATGATTCCTTCAATTCGCTGCGAAAGAGTCTGGAAGCAGTTTGGCCTAGCGAACAGCAAACCGCATCGAGCGGCTGGCGGCGCGAGCGCCCTGGAAAATACAATGTCGGCAGCATTACCGGCGTGAATAACGAAATGCAATTCTTACGGTATTCGAAACTTCGTTATCACCTCCAAATGACCGCCGCCTCTTCAGCAGAAACAAGCAGCATTCCCGGAGCGAGCGGATGACCCATCGAAAGCCCGTTCGATCAAGGCCTAGCCGGGGTGAAGAGAGGTCGCGCCTTGATGCGGTTAATTCTAATGACGATCCGGGCCGCGTTGATGACGCTAGCCAAATCTACGGCCTGATTCCCGTTCTCGAAGCTCTGCGTGCCGGCAACAAGAAACTCGAACAACTCACTATCGCCGAAGGCGCACGACATGAACGTTTACGGGAACTGCTCGATCTTGCCAAACAGGCGCGGGTGCCGGTGCATCGCGCTCCCAGATTTGCACTTGATCGAGCTTTGCCAGGAGTGACGCATCAGGGAATTGTCGCGAGGACCGCTGCCGCCGCATATCGCGACGCCGAAGAGTTGCTCGAAGAATTGAGCGCACGCGTCGGCACCGCTGAACCGCCGCTTGTGCTTGCGTTAGACGCCGTCGAAGACCCTCGAAATCTGGGCGCGATCCTGCGCACTGCTGAATGCGCCGGCGTCGGCGGAGTTTTTATTCCTGAGCGTCGCGCGGCCGGTCTGACAGCGACCGTGGCGAAGACAGCAGCGGGCGCATTGGAACACATCGCTGTAGCGCGAGTCACTAATTTGGTCCAATTGATAGAGCAATTGAAACAACGTAACATCTGGGTGATTGGCGCCGCCGCAGATGGCGCCTCCGATTACACGCGGTGGGACTGGACAGTTCCCAGTGCGCTGTTTCTTGGAGGCGAGGGAAGTGGTTTACATCGACTTGTTCGGGAACGATGCGACGCGTTAGTTCGTATTCCTTTATTTGGACGGATAGAATCACTTAACGTTTCAGTGGCAGCGGGCGTAATTCTATACGAAGCTTTGCGACAAAGAACTGCAGCCAAGACAAAACGGTGAACTCGACCTTACGTCCTATCAGCGTCAAATGCAGCCGGATCGGAGGCACGAATGTTCTGTCCTAAATGCGCAACTCAGAATGTCGATGGCGCCAGCTTTTGCCGTGTGTGCGGAGCGAATATCAGTCTTTTGCCTCAGGCGCTTTCAGGAGAGCTACCACACGCGCAGGAGGATTACGGTTCGCGTAGGAGTCGGCGCCGAAAGCGAGAACGAGATGTAGAGCCGAGTATGGAAAAGGGAATCATAAACGTTTTTATGGGCCTGGGATTTATCGTGGCCGCAATAGCGATCATGCTCAAATTCCCCTCCGGTATGTTTTGGGGTTGGGCCTTGTTCATTCCCGGATTTTCTAACTTGGGCAGAGGCGTGGCATCGATAGTTTGTGCCCGACGAAACGAGAGTGTGAGTCTGCCAGGGGCACGCAACGGAGGCGCTTATCTTCCGAGTGACCGCCGTAATGAAGCGTCTCCACTGACTGGATCCGGCGCCCGTCGCACCGGAGAATTGATGCCTCCTATACCCAGCGTGACTGAAGGGACTACTCGACACCTTGGGGCCGAGGCGCCCACAAGACATTTCGACGAATGAACCTGCCTTCTTGAAACAGCGAGTGCCTCGTTCCTCAATGGACTCTCCGCAAAAGCCACGCATTTGCATTTCAGTCTGCGAACCGACTGTTGCCGCACTCCAACGAGCAATCACAGCGGCGGCTCACGTTTGTGATCTAATTGAAGTAAGGCTGGATTGTCTTGACCCGGCCGAACTTAAAGCCGGCACTGGATTAATTACCAAATTCCTGCAGAGCGTGAGCGGTGAATTTATTCTAACTTTTCGTCCCTCCCGGGAAGGCGGTCAGCGTGAACTGGATGATGAGAAGCGCCAATCGTTCTGGTCAGATGCAATCTTTTCCAACAGCCTTTTTGATGTTGAACTGGATCTGGCGGAGAAATTCAACAGCAGTGAGACATCAACAGCTCTCCCTATCGACTGGCGCCGGACAATCTGCTCCCACCATGATTTTAGGGGCGTCCCGTCGAAGCTTGATCAAATATACGATCACATGGCGGCCACGCCTGCTCGCATCTTGAAGATAGCCTTAATGGCGAACGACGCGATCGATTGTCTACCTGTTTTTAAGCTGCTCGAACGCGCGCGTGAAGAAGGGCGAGAGATGATTGCAATTGCGATGGGCACGGCTGGGATTGCGACCCGCATTTTAGGACCTTCGCGCGGCGGCTACCTTACCTACGCGTCGCTGGAAACTGAAAGCGCAACTGCCCCCGGTCAAATCGCGGCACAAGAGCTCCGGGAGGTTTATCGCTTCGAGACTATTGATCGACAGACCACGATATTTGGATTGATGGGTTTCCCCATTTTACATTCAGTCTCGCCCGACATGCACAATGCGGCGTTGGCTGCAGCAGGAACGAACGCTGTTTATATTCCGTTTGAGGTTCAGGATGCGTCTGCTTTCCTCAAGCGCATGATTCACCCTCGCACACGTGAACTCGTGTGGCCCATGCGCGGCTTGAGCGTGACGGCTCCGCACAAGTTCGCTGTAATGGATGGTCTCGACTGGATTGATTCAGCCGCGAGACAAATTGGAGCGGTCAATACCATTGTTGTTCAGCACGACGCATTGCACGGCTACAACACCGATGCAGCCGGTTTCATCTATCCGTTGTTGGCTGTGTGTGGCGACTTGCGAGGAGCGCGATGTGCCGTTATTGGCGCCGGAGGGTCTGCGAGTGCGGCGCTATATAGTCTTCGTGAGGCGGGTGCAGCAGCTGCGATTTTCTCCCGGAACGTTAGGGAAGCGGAGAAGCTGGGCCAACGTTTTGGTGTAGCGTCGCTGGCTCTGGAAGATGCGTGCTTTGAGGGTTTTGACGTGGTAGTGAATGCTACACCGGCCGGAACCCTGGGTCGGTTTGTGAATGAAACACCCGCTACTGCCTTCCAACTTCGGGGTGCGCGCCTGGCCTACGACTTAGTTTACAATCCCACCGAGACCAGATTTTTGCGCGAGGCACGGGAGGCTGGGGGTGAAACGCTCGGCGGTTTGGCAATGCTGGTCACACAGGCAAAGGAACAATTCAAATTGTGGACCGGCGAGGCGTCGCAGGAGAAGGTAATGTACGAAGCAGCCGCACGGCGCTTATCGGTAAGGTGAATTTTGAGACCGTACTATCGTGGAATTGATTTGCGGTTCAGATCTGAAATCTCAAATTCCAATATGAACGAGCGCTATAGTCGACAAATACTTTTCAGCGGAATTGGCAAGGAAGGTCAACGCCAGTTACGAGGATCGCGCGCTTTGATCGTAGGTTGCGGCGCGCTCGGATCCGCGCATGCCGAAAGTCTCGCTCGAGCCGGCGTCGGCAAGCTTCGAATTGTCGATCGCGATTTCGTTGAGGCTTCAAATCTCCAGCGGCAGACCATGTTTACGGAGCGCGATGCAGCTGAACGCATGCCGAAGTCGGTGGCTGCGGCCGCTCACATCGGTGAAATAAATGCTGAGATAGCAGTTGAACCTGAAATTGTTGACGTTAACAATTCAAATGTCGAGCGGCTGATAAAAGACTGCAACGTCGTGCTGGACGGTACCGACAACTTCGCCACGCGATATTTGATCAACGACGCCTGCGTCAAGCATGAGATCAATTGGATATATGGCGCCGCTGTCGGCTCTTACGGCGTAACAATGACGATTCGACCGCATCTAACGCCTTGCCTGCGCTGTTTGTTTGAATCCGCGCCGCCGGCAGCCAGTGCTCTTACTTGCGACACGGCGGGCGTAATCATGCCGATCATAAGTGTGGTGGCGGCCGTTCAGGTTGCTGAGGCCTTGAAACTATTGACGGGACAAAACGAAAATCTGCACGGCTCCCTGATGCAGTTTGATGTTTGGCGCAATGAGTGGCGAAAAATCAATCCCGGCCCACCATCTCCGAGCTGCCCAACCTGCGCATTGCGACAGTTCAATACGCTCGAGGCTGCATCTGAAGATCTTGCCGCGGTGTTATGCGGCCGTAACGCGGTGCAGATTTCACCCGCGCAAGCTACACACTTGAATTTTGAGGAACTTGCCGAAAGGCTTCGCGTCACGGGCGACGTCAAATTCAATGACTATCTATTGCGGTTTCGCACCGGAGAGTTTGAGCTGACAGTCTTCCAGGATGCTCGTTCGATAATTCGAGGAACTGATGAAATCAAAATCGCCCGATCGCTATACGCAAAATACATAGGAAACTAAAACCAAAACATGCTTCAAGCCACACGCCGACAACACCTAAAACGCCTGAGTAATCTCGCTGGCGCTTTTCTATCGATTGCACTATCGGTTTGCGTTAGTTACGCCGGCCAGCCTGTTATCTGGGAAACGAATGCCCGCGCTGACTTACTAAAAGGCGACGCGCGCGGAGTTTCGATCAGTGACACCGGAGTGTTGATGCTCGCGCCGCAACTCACCGAAATTTTTAACACTGAGCAGGCATTCGTTTGGTCAAGCGCGGTAGACGGCCAGGGAAATGTTTACCTGGGGACAGGTCACGACGGAAAGATTTTTCGCGTCTCCGCGGATGGTCGCGGCTCTTTGTTTTATGACGCTGCAGAGTTAGATGTTACTGCCCTGGCCGCTGGCCGCGACGGCGCTCTTTACGCCGGCACTTCTCCCGACGGCAAAGTTTATCGAATAACCTCGGACGGTCGCGCCGAGACGTTTTTCGATCCCGCCGACAAATATATTTGGTCGCTGGCCGTGCTCAACGACGGATCGTTGGCGATAGGCACGGGAGACAACGGCAAGCTCTATCGTGTGCGCTCGGCCGGCGCTAAGCCGGAGTCTTCGTTGTTGATTGCTACCAACCAAACTCACGTGATCTCGCTCGCGGTCTCAGCACAGGGCGACTTGATTGCCGGAACCGATCCCGGCGGCCTGGTGCTGCGCATCTCCCCGGAAGGAAAAGCATTCGCTCTCTTCGACGCAAATTTAAGAGAAATACACGCCCTGGCTCCTGCGGCTGATGGTTCAATTTATGCGCTTGCGCTCAGTGATGCGGCTGCTGCAGCGCGAGGGCAGACAGTTGCGACGCCAGCGGCTGCGCCCGAGGGAACCAGTGGCTCTGCAAGCACAACGGTAACGATAACAGCGGTTGACGAGAGTGGGACGCCAATTCCGACTCAGCCTCAAACGGCGCGAAGTCGCACGGATGTTTCGACGGCCCGCAGCGCAGTATTCCGAATCCTGCCGGATGGAGGTGCTGACGTCGTTTGGAGTTCACCCTCGATAACTGCTTTCGCTATCGCGCCTGGATTGCGAGTTGGAAGTGTTTTAATCGGAACGGCTGATAAAGGACGTATTTACTCAGTCACAAATGATGGACGCGATACACTTCTGCTGCAGTCGAGCGAAGCACAGATTTCTTCGTTCTTATCGCGTGGCAATCAGGTATACGCGGCTTCGAGTAATCAGGGAAAGCTGTTTCGCTTCGGATCGCAATTGGTTGCAGAGGGTTCGTATGAATCGCCTGTGCGTGACGCAAAGCTGACGGCAACGTGGGGTCGCATCTGGTGGCGAGGAAGCGGCAATGTTGAATTACAAACCCGCACCGGTAACGGCGAGCGACCCGACGCGACCTGGAGCGATTGGAGCGGTTCATATCGCAATCCAGAGGGAAGTGCGATCTCCAGTCCGAGGGCGCGTTTTGTCCAATGGCGCGCTACGCTGCGATCGGCGGGAGCGTCAGGGCAGACCTGGATGGAAGATACGAGCGTTGCATACCTGCCGCGAAACGTCGCGCCTGAGGTTTTATCTATAAGCTCGCTGCCAATCGGCGTGGGGTTGCAGCAGATGGCCCAACTACAAGTTGATCCCAACGTTGAATCGTCAGGCCTTGATCCGTCACTCTTTGGCGCGATCGCGCAAGTTGCGCCGAGGCGCTTGTTTCAGCGGGGCGCGCGGTCGTTTCAATGGCAGGCGGAGGATCGGAACGGCGATACACTCGAATACTCAATCTATTACCGGCCGCTAAACGAAACCACGTTTCGTCTATTAAAAGACAAGCTACACGAGAACTTTTATACGATTGATGGCGCAACCCTGGCAGACGGTCGGTACATCATCAAGATCGTCGCCTCCGACGCGCCCGATAATCCCAGCGGCCAGTCGTTGTCAGGCGAACGGATCAGCGAGCCGGTAGATATCGACAATACGCCGCCCGTTTTGCGTGTGATTACGTCGCCAGCTGCGGGCAGCGGCGGTCGGGTAGTTTTCGACGTAGATGACTTAACCGGAAAAATAAGGAAGGGTGACTTTAGCGTTGACGGCGCGCTATGGACACCTCTGTTCCCCGACGATGGGATTGCCGATAGCGGACACGAGCGGTATTCTGTCGACCTGCCGCCGCTCGGCCCGGGTGAGCACACGGTGAGTTTGCGAGCGTTTGACAGCAGCGGAAATGTGGGTACGCTGAGCGCGACCCTGCGCCGTTAGCATTTGTTAAGTTACTGCACGATACCGTGCGACACGTTGCCAAATCGGTGTGAAGTCCTGCGTTTGCCCCCTTTATTCACCTGTTAACAAAGGCGGATCACTGAATCGCCCGGATTAGCATTACTGGCATCGTACTTGCTCGATTGGGGCCGGCGCATCTCTTACTCTCCCTCCCATGCGCGCTTAAAAGCATGAGGAGGACAGGAAATTCGATGTTGGACTTGAAACGAAAAATAATGGCGGTGGCAATCGGCTGTTTCGTCGCGACAGGTGTGTTTGCCCAGAAGAGAGATCAACGGCCGCCAAAACAGCCGCATACGGTGGTCGTCGCCCCAAAAAACGAAAAGCCGCCGCCGCGCAACAACAATCAGGGCGACAAGAAACCAAACGACAAAAAAGGAAAAAACTAAGACGGCGGCTCAGCTAATTGGAAGTTTTCAACGGTAGCACACTGAAACCCACGCATCGAGAGATCGCGTGGGTTTCGTCTTTGCGCTGCTGATTATTTCGATTCCACGGGGCACTTCGGCTAGGTCGGCTTCACGAACAACATCAAGAAGGGTTTCACATCCGTGCGCACAGAGGCAGGCTTACCGGACATCCGTTTTCACGATCTCCGCCACACCGCTCTCGAACGGGTTATGCCAAAGGTAGAAGCTTACGTCGGCGGTTGGTTGACCGAATCCTATGATTAGAGATCTCACAGCAATCTACGAGCGAGGCGTGCTCCGGCTCAAAGAGCGCCTGCCGTTACCAGACGGCACGGAGGTCAACATAACTGTGACCTCGCGCCAATCAGCTGACCAACGATCGTAGGCAATGGACGATCAGTCGTGGGACGCGCTGACGAAACTCCTGGCCGAATGCGAAATCAATACTGGCGTTTCTGACCTCCGCATTTATTGACAATCTGATCAGTCGGGAATAGCCTTATTGCCCGTCAACTTAACTGGGCGGATCATTGCACTCTGGATTACTACTCTTTCTGCTCGAAGGACTTTAACGCGTAACGAATCCGCACCGAACGAGCACAAGCTTGCTCTAGGTTGCACGCGGATTCCTCACGGACAGCCCTTCCTACCAGGGTTTCAGTCATGCGAATCGCGAATGCAATTGTCCTGCTTTTGATCACAGCTTTTCTTCCTACAACGCTGGCGACTCAACGTATTCGCTTCACGCCTCGACCATCGCAGGATGACGATCTGGAGATCAGCCGAGAAGACCGGTTCTTCGTAAACGCGCTTTACGCGCGGATAGATGATTTGTTGAGCAAGGAATACAACAAATACCATGAACCTTATTCGACAATAAAGATCAGGGAATATCGGATTAGGCAAGAACTAGATCAAACATTGAAGAAACGTGAAACAGCTCAAAATTATCTTAAATTGAAAAAAGGAGAAGAGCAGGAGCTTAGGAAGGCGATCAACGAAGCGCGTACTCCTGAAGAAGGAGTCAGGCTTTCAAAACGGCTCGAGAGTGTGGAACAGGAAAGAAAGAAAACGGAGGACGAAGCAAATACCCTCAGTGCAAGTACAACCACCTTAAACGATTCGCTACGAGCTCACAGGGCCATGCATTTTGCTGAAGAAAAAGATCTCAAAGCTCAGGCAAATCGCGTCAATAAGCAGAAGATGGCACTATTCTACAAACGTGCGGATTTTGAGATATACAAGACTCACAAGACTTATGTTGCTTTCAGAGATCATTTAATGAAAACAGCAAGCAGCATGGGATTAATGTGCAACGTGAGTATCCAGTCCGAGCGGAATTCAGTGGAAACAAAAGGAGCAGCTATTAAGTACCAGAAGCCGGAACAACGGCAGTTCGGAAGAGGCCTAACACCTGCCTACACCGCTAAATGCCTTACAGCATGTTCGGAGGAAATGAACCCCTCCAATTACTACATATGGACTGAACGCGACAACAAGCCAACATCTGATCCGGAACGGTTATACTCGATCACCGGAGCGAGCCACACCATCAGGCTTCAGGAGTCTCCTCAGCCATGAACCCAACAAAATATCGCGGTGAGATTTTCCCAACGTCGCCCCGTCGACTGAGAGCTTTTGGAGGTTACTTCAAAGGCTATGCGAGTCTCGCACTTACCACCGCAGCCCTCCCTGTTCCCACAGGCACATTAGCACTAATTCCTACATATCAGTTTCAAACAAAACTTTTACCAACGCTTGCGTCTGTATTTTGCTTTCTCACATTGGCGTTTCTGTTCTATCTCCGACACCGATTAGCTCGTCTGATGTTTCCCCGGCACTTTGATCGTTATTCAACGTTCGCGAGATTTAACCGTGCTTTCGTCAGGTTCTTGCCGCTCGCACTCGTCGTGGGCAGTATATTTTGCATATTTAACTATTGGAAGGTCCTTAACTATTCCATCGAAGCCCAGCGAGTTAAATGGGAGCTGACAGCACAAGTTACCGATGTACGAATACTAGAAACCAGCTACCAGAGTCAGGTACCCGAAGCAACCAAACTTATGGTGTATTACCTCGCGTTCTTCATGTCACTCGAAGGTGCTTTTACGTTAATGGCATTGAAAGAATATCTCCAGGATGCCTTGGGCATAAGCGACCTAGAGATGATTGACGGCCTGGGTAACTGGAAAGAATCCAAGCGAGTAAATGGGGAGACGGAAGGTGAGGAAGTTTATCAGCAAACTGTTCCGGCGGATCTAGATAGTCCCGACCCAACGAGAAGAGCGTAGACGCCGGGATCGGACTGCATTGCAATTGGCAAAGACAGTATGGGGATCCAGCATTTAAGACAAATTCGTCCTGGAGGATTTCTGCGATACAACGGACCATAGACGATTCCTTTATCCGAGGGTGTCACCGAGTCAATTTCCAAACGTTGTTGATAAGGGGGTATTAGGACTGCTCCTGTATTCACGATATCCAGCCGAAAGATTAAGAGTGCTAAATCTGAGCTCTTTAAGTCGGCTTCAGAAAAAAGAATAGCACTCACGTCAGAATCAACACGAAGTCGAGTTGTATCCGTTCGTCCGATGTAGTATCTGTTCAGAGTCCAAATCATACCTAGCAAAATAGCCATCGCCTTAAATACCGCATCAACGAATTTGGACAATTTGTCCAACTCAGTAATTCGATAGCCTAGAACTATGGCGAAACTTCCGATGATAAGGACAAGGATAAAGGAGATAGAAACAATCAAGTATTTCGTGGTTGCAGCTTCAAGGAGTCGATTGCGCAGCATTGAAAGGGCTCCTCAATTGGATAGAGAGAGCTGACTCAAGACTTTGACCTAGTCAATACCAAGCCAAGTCGGGTACCGCATTAGATAGCGATAGACGAAAACTATGTGAATTGAACGTCCCGACTTTTCAGTTCCGCCCACAATAATCGAAGCGCACTCAAAGCTGATTCGACCCGCGCCTCGTTCGGCTCGATACGGTTTCGTATTTGAGCCCTCGGATGTATGAGATCGCGATACTGAACCAAAGAGTCGAGCTGACTCAGCGTGTCGTTACCGAAGAGCTTTTGCCTCTTCGCTTGCGCAACAAGCGCAGCCAAACCGGGTCCTCGTTCGCTCTTGTCTGGATGCCGTTCAAGAAGTAGTGCTTCGGCAATCACACCAGAAAGTAAAAGCGTTGTTTTCGCAAGGCCAAGCGTAGCGACCTCCCGAAGTTCGCGGATATCACGGCCTAATGCCGTAGCTTCATTATCCGGCATGACCATCTCAGCCAAAAATGCCGCGATCGCCGCAGGCGGACGCAATTCAAGAGCAGCTCGCAGCCGTTTCATCGCATCCCTATAAACGTCTCGATCCACAAGGTCGACGCTTACGAATGGTGTGAGGGCTTGTATATCGTGCCTTCCGGCGAACTCAGTCTTCGCGTCTTGAAGAAGAGCGTTGAATTGTCGAACCCCTTGAGAGGGTGCAGACACCCCAGATCCGGTTCCGAACTCTTCCAACTGGCGAACGGCGTCAAGTAGGAGCAATCGATCCAACAGTCTTACCTCCAAGGGAGCTAGCCTAACCTTCATTAGACACTAAATCTGACTGCGCAGACTAGTAGGTTCTCGGTGTTTTTAGTCTATGATTGCTCGCGTTCTTGCCAAGCGAATTCCAAATCCAAATAGCGGAAGACGCCAATGGCTCTCGGCCAGTGCGACAGCACCGGCGCCAAGACTGAAGCTTCTCGGTCAAGCCGCGAATCAACTAAGGGGAAGTTTGGAAGAAGACAGTTTCGAGATAAATGCTCGAATTCTAGATCTGTCACTTATGCAGCGGCGAAAGCCAGTCAAATCTTCCTTCCGTTCCCTGCAAAGCACTGAAAGTTCAGGGCTTTTCTCGCTTTGTCAACTTGAAAACTCTTCCGGAAAGCGAGGCAAGGGTCTGCCAATCTCGTTGACCAAGATCGTGATCGTTTTTCAGATCAAAGTGTGTGCGAAAGTGTGTGCAGGCCAAAACGGGCGACTGGCGTCGCCCGTAAGCTATTGAAAATATGGTGCCCGCTAGTAGATTCGAACTACTGACCCCTCGCGTGTGAAGCGAGTGCTCTACCACTGAGCCAAGCGGGCGGACCTTTTGGTCCCGTAATATAGCCAACAAGTTGCTTTATTTTCAAGGCTTAGGAGCCTCACCTAATTACGGCTCGTGTGTTCCGCATTTCCGCTCGTGCAAAAAAAAAGGCCCAAGAAGAGCCCAACGCCCTTTGTGCATTGCTGACTTGGTGTGCACTCTTCATCGTGTGGACGATGACCCGTGTCATGAGTGCCGCTTGCGCCAGTGGTAGAGCAAGCGTCCTCCCCAGCCGATGAACGATTGCGCGCCTGCTTTAGAACCTGCCGGAGTATTAACGGTGTACGTGGCTTGGCCGATCCGGAGACTGACTTATTTTGACTGCTGGTTCGCGACGATGATCCTTCGCGTCAACACCAACTCTCCGCCAGTTACAGCCAGCGCAAAGTCATCGCGCTGCGTACGCGGTATCGCAAGTGTGATGGCGTTAGCATCTTTATTCGCAGGTGCAATGCTAAGCACCATCAAATTCTCAAAGGTTTTAGCTTGAGTGCCTCCCTTCGGAACTGTCACGAGATCGACCATATCGCCGGCGTGTAACTGACCTGCGAGCGAAGTGGTTGCCGACATGGGGATCGCGACTGCAATCGCATCGGCAAGCAACTGTTTTGATTCACTCGGTGCAACCATTTCCCGCGTTACCTCGCCGCCTTGCTTCACGCCTACCAATAAGTGGCGATTAGTCAACTCTTCAATCGCACTGTTCGACAACTCGGGAGAACCACGCATTTCCAGGTCGGCGTTCGTAAGAAGCCTTAACGCCGGTAAGTCGCGTTTCGCCACGACCCTGCTACGCGGGTCGGTCGGGTCACGCGTCAGCAACCACCACAGCAGCACTCCGCCTAGCGCTACTAAGACGCCAAGCAGGATTGCGGCCCGCTTTACCGATCTGTTTTTCTCCGGCGTAGCCATAGTTATCCTGTGAAGGCCAAGGCTGCCTTGCTGAGCAGCTCTGCGAGCGGGCCCGCCAGTAGCGGACCCAGAAGAGCGATCACACGCGGCAGATATTGTGGAAACGAGAGCGTTAGTCCGTGACTCGCTAACCACCCGTCCGGATCATCTGGCTTCTGACTTTTCGCCAACTTCCTGATGCGCGCCCGCAGCAGGAGAGCGGCGGGCACATACACGCCAGCCACCAACAGCGTGTAGAATGTGCCCATCGACGCGACGATACCTCTTACCAAAATCACCACAGACTTCCCAATTTCGCTGTCCGGCGACAGATAACTCGCTGCCCAACCGAGCGTTGCCGAAAGTTTGAGTACGGCGATGGCTAACGTAGCGGCGCTCACGTACAGGACAGGCCGGAGAAGATTCACGCGTTTCACGAGTTCGGTCTCATTCTCCTCAGCCGCATCGCGCTGCCAAAGCGTCGCACAAGCAGCGACGGCCAGAGAGAGCGTGCCCGTTAGGCTTAAGGCATCGGCGAGTCGATTGTATCGATTGATCGACGGCACCATTTGTCCGACAGTCGTGCGCAACAGTGTTTGCGCCGGTGAGGAGACATCCGTACTTACCCAAATAGCCACGAGCAGCGAGATATCGGCTGCCGCCGCAACCACAATCAGGATCAGCAGCCATTTCAGGTTCTTCGGATATTCAGGCTCAGGTTCGGGCAACGCCTGGTAGATGACGAGACCCGCAGTCACAATCGCAGCCAAGCAGGCAAGTAGATGTACTCCGCTGATGAGCGCCCACGACGCCCGAGCAACGTAGGTCGCAACTCGCGTCTGATCGAGATTACTGGTGCCAGACAGAATTTCAGCGGCAGTGAGCGGCGTACAGGGATCGTTAGGCGAACAGAATAGGAACTGGCTGTAGAACACGAAGAAGGTGACGAACACCAGGCCCGGCACTATGAGCGGAAGAAGATAGGTGATCCGGCGCCACTTCGACGGGGGAGTCTCTTCGATTGACATGGGTCAGCGATTACGAAACGAATTGCAGCATACAATCATATCCTACTGAAGAACGATAAAAAAGCTCGAGCTAGCCGGACTGGAAAATGGATCAGTGAAACTATTGACAAGCGCTTCCGAGACGTAATAGCCTCAGCGCGCATTCTCAGTATCCTTTGCCTTACTTCCCTTGCAACTAACCTTGGCGGGGGCCTATAGCCAGTCAGAGTTCTGAAACGCCTTTCTCTTTCCGTCCGGCAGCGAAGGCCCTTTCCGTTTCAAAGGAAGGATCCCATGGTTGAAAACTCAGACGATCAATCCCGGTTTAAAGCTTTCCGCAAACAACTCGCTGATAAGAAGAACCTTGAGAGAATTATTGGCGCCACAGCCGCCATACTCGTCACGAACATCGCGAAATACCTACTGTCGATCGATCTGGTCAGTCGCTGGTTCTTTAACCTTTTTGGCGTTTCCCCATCAACCTACTTTTATAACAACCTGCGATACTTTGTCATCGCGATTCTTCTCGTCGGCTACGCGCTCGTCCTGTATTTACTCTGCAAGAAATACATCGCGCCGATGCCCGCCAAGAGAAGAAAGGTCTTCGGATCGGTCGTGCTAATAGCCATCGGCGGGCTCTTTGCGCTGAACGTCTACGCGCTGCCTCTTCGACCCGGCGCGAACGTTCTAATTCCGACCAAAGAATGGAGCCAACGAATTGCTGAGTCGCAAGCACCGAACGGAGGCATCTTTGCAAAGGTCGGCGACGCCTCTTTTCCAACGCAAGTATGGACAACGGCGCAAGCCCTCACCGGAATGCTAGCCAATCAGAAAGATCTCGACGACAAAAAAATTGCAGTCATTAAATCGGCATTTGCTTACATCGAAAAGGGTCGGCACCCGGCTCCCACTAAACCAGATGACTACGATGAAGGTTGGGGTCTCTTTGAAGGGCACAAGAAGTCTATGACTGAAATTGCGGGTTGGGTGACCGTCGCCTATGTCGGCTCGCTCGAATCGAAGAATCAAATTTGGGACTCCAATCAAAGGTCTGCGATCCGGGAACGCATTAAACGAGACCTTGCCCTAATCGTGCAGCGGCAGAGCAACGACGGCGGCTGGCGGCCAATCAAGGAAGATGGACCGAAGTTCACGAGAACCTACTCCACCGCAATCGCCCTTTGGAGTCTAATCGAGGCTCGCCGCTCCGATTTCGTGCGTGAGGCAATTGGAAATAACTACGACTCACACATCGGCAATGGAATCAATTGGCTGCTGAAGAATTACACAACGACCACACGCGACGGCAGAGACGAGGACATTGGTTGGGTACCGAACCCGAATCGAGGCGGACAGCGAGAACGGTTTGATGGCTTGACCGCCCAGGTCTTGTTCATCCTGTCGCGTATCGAAGATCAGCCAGGATTCGAGCGCCTTAAGCAGAACCAGGAATTGTTGAAGTATAAGAAAGCGTTTATAAACAAGCCCGATCTCGCCAAACGCTTCGTTTGCTCCAACGATCGGATACACGATTTCGACCTTTCCTTCAACACTGATAAAGGCGGGGTGGATTTCGTCCTCGAAGGTTCCACGTTGCTGTGGTTTCCCTGGTCGTATGCGGCGCTCACCGCGTTGTCCAACGACAGCGCACTAACTGCACAGGAAAAAGCTCAAGCAAGTGCCCTGCGCAAAACGATACTGGATTCGAAAGTCGACGACATCACCAAATTCGTCGATGAGGAGTTCATGTATGTGTTGGCGGAAAATCTTTACTGTTTCTCAGTCAGCCAATGAACACGGGAATAAAACTGGTCTTGTTGATCCTGCTGTCTGCTTCGGTTGTCAGCGCCAGGGAGATTCGTGTCGGTATCACGGAGTATCAGAACGTTGAGTCAGTCTATAACAAGTATCAGCTGTTTTTCGAAGAATTGGAGAAAATCGCGCGCCGGCAAGGCTCCGACACTACTTTCAGCTTTGCGATTGGCAGTTACGGCGAAGTCATCGACTGGTACAACAAGAAGCTGATCGACGTGGCGGTCCTGTCGGCGATGCCGATGGCCGATCTACTGACCTCCTCCGACGCTCGCGAGACAGCAAAGATTAGAGACGCTTTTCTCGCGAGGCTCAATCCGATCGCCGGCAGTTCCGCAAAGTGTGAAAAGGATTTTTGCCAGCGCTCCTTAGATGAGCTGTCGCCCTCGTGTCGAGCGACAGACGCAACTCCCGGAAACGCCCAATCGGAATATCACGCCTCGGTTGTGGTTCCGGCCGAATATGGTTGGACGAGCTTTGAGGATGTTCGTAAGCTCGCCGGCCAAAAGAGGCTGAAGTTCCTGTTTGTACGTCCCGTATCGATCTCGGGTTATATCGTGCCTTTGTATTACTTGAAGAAGCAGGGAATTGATCTAAAGCAGGAAGAATTCGATTTCAGCTATCAGCATCAAGAGAGCTTGCAGCGGATCTTAAGAAAGGATGGACGAGATGCCGGCAAGTTCGTGGTTGCTTTCGTAATCGAAAACACTTCGTACTGTGTTCCGGAATCAGCAGCCAACAGCCAACTCTTCACGAAGCTCGACGCCAAGGAGCTTAGTTCAATCGAAATACCTCACGAAGTGATGCTGGTGAATACCAATCTCGATGAGACGGCTGCGAAAGAGATCAAGGACACACTCGGCAAGATATTGTCGAAGGGAGTTGAGAACGAGAAAAACGTAAAAGATAAGAACTTCACTCTCACGCTGCTCGACCCGAAGAAAGAAGATTGGCTAACAGATTTCGACCAGGCAAGGAACATCTACGAAACGACTCGCGGCGCCCGATCTCTACAATACGGCTCTACTCTCAAAGACCTGATCACCAGTCTCGACACTTATCAGGAGAGCACGGGAAAGCGGCCGCGACTCGCGCTAGTTCTCTCGGGCGGCGGAGCGAAGTGTGCTTATCAAGCCGGCGCAATATCGCAGATCGAGAACAAGCTCAAGCAACTAGGCAAGAGGGATTTCGAGCTCGTCGTCGGCACTTCTGGCGGCGCCATTAACGCATTGCTCGCTGCGCTTGGGGGAACGCAGGATCGACGAACGCAGGAGGCTATTCGTGAGATGTGGGTTGGGTTTCATCAGGAACAGTTCTTCACACCTTCACGTGTTTTCAACTTTGTTTTTGGTCTGTGCTTCGGCGTACTACAAGCGCTGGTTATCACGTTTGCAGTGCTGCTGTTCGGACGCCGCGAGTTACGCTGGAAACGCATAGGTCAACTGCTGCTTGGCGTGGAAGTGGTCGAGATAATTTTGGCGGTCTATTTAGGAGCGGTTACTTCATCGTTCGCACTCCTGGTTCTTGTCCAGGTCGGCGTCGTGGTGGCTGTTGCTGCAGTCATCCGCGGTGTTAGGTACGGTGCCCTATGGCTGCTTAAAACACGGCCCGGTCATTTCTGGCGCGAGTTGTATAACCAGAAAGTCGGAGAATGGTGGCGCATCGCGGGATGGTTAATGATCATCATCGCGACGATCGAGATTCTGGTCGCTCGCGGGCTAAACCCTCCTTTATGGCCCGCAGCTTTGGAATCTCACACTGTCAGTCATCTATGGTTAATCTTTCTTCTCATGTGCTCCGTGTCATATCCGTGGCCACTCATATTGGGGTTGTTCATGGTGGCGAGCGGATTCAAGGGTCACGTCGAAATCGACTGGCACAGCCGCCGCGTCTGGCTCGTGAGGATGCTAACCATGCTGGTGCTGATCTTCGCCGGCGTCCTCTTCCTAACTTCGCTCTGGAAAGATCGCTCTCCTTCGGATTCAGCGGAAATCGAGAAGGCGTTCAGTCAGAGGATCCCGGAAATGCTGAACATCCTGCATCCCGGGTTTGGGCGTGCGTCGGGTTCCACTCAACAAGAGCAGTTGCACGACGTCTCCGAACGGATCATCAATGTCCCTTCTCTATTCAAACGTGATTTGGTCATTACGGTCTCGAACCTTCCTATTGAGACGTCGGAAGAGCCAGAGAACCCGCGGTTGGTTACTGCGAACCAACTGCCGGAAGATCTCTACTTCTACTGCAAGAGTCCGCATGTGGAGTGGGAGCCACCGCCCCCAGAGAGGCGCTTCATCAGTTTCCAGGAAAATCCGCAAAGACTGCTTGACGTGGTGATCGGATCGGGAACGATCTATCCTCTGTTTCCTTATCGCGAGTTGAGTAACATAAATGTTGGTAGGAACAAGCAGACGCCGCTACTCAAAATCATTGACGGTGGCTTCATTCATAACAGCCCTATTGAGGCGGCTATCAAATGGGGCGCGACGCACATCATTTCTATCGAAGCTTCTCCAGAGCGTAAGCCGTTTGAGCCGACAAACACGCTCGAGAATTCCCTGGTGGCTTTTAGTTACATCATGGCCCAGACGCAGCGAGCGGACACAACGGCGCGCGGCCAGGTTGAGATTTTTGAACTGAGGCCGCGCAGCGATTGTGAGAAGAAAAACCTGGAAGTCGGCTGTAATCACGATCCGGAACCAAACATGGACACGTTTGACTTTGATCCGCAGATCGTTGGTGATGCTTTCACGGCCGGCGAAAACGATGTGAAGAGTGACAGGCCGCTCTTCAAACGAGTTCCTGGCCCACCGCTGTTACGACACACGCGACCGCAGTATAACACGCAGGTTGCCAGCCGTTAGTGGAACGAAGGGTTGGCTATCATGCCTTTGCGCGAAAAACATCTAAGAATTCTTTGGCCGCTGATTCCCGCGTTGATCGCGATCAGTTTTTGGTTCGGCGTCAAAGCAGGAGGAGACAACCTGCTGAAAAACAAGACGGCGCTTAGTGGCATCGGATCGCTCGAAAGAGCCGGCGGTGTTGAACAAGCTCAATGGATCATTCAGAGCTGGAATCAAAAAGCACCCGACAGACGCACTCAAAGCCAGATCGAAAAACCGAACTTTCTTGCGTCTATCCTTTCAAACGATGGACGTATGCTAACGGAGGTTGCGAAGCGAAGCCTTCTTTTCGATCTCTTCTTCATCTTTTTTTATTCGAGCGCGATGGCCGTGGCCTGCCTACTTGCGGCTACGGAGATTGCGGTAAGAAGACCTAAACGGGAGTCGTCTAACCTGGTGGCGGTCGGAATATGTTTAGCTTATTTACAAATATTGACGGCCACTATCGACATGCTTGAGGATTTGGCGCTGTGGAGAATGCTCAGTGGTGCAACGTCGAGGCTTTGGCCGTGGGTCGCTTACAGTTGTTCCATCGCCAAGTACGTTCTTCTGGCAATCAGTTTAATGTATGTTTTGACAGCTTTTGTTTTCTGGGTAATCGACCACAGGCAACATCAATTAAGCGCCCGGCGCCAGAGAAAGCGTAACGACCTTCAAACTGCGAGCGCAACGAATTTCAATAAAGGATAAAGACCTATCATGGATCAACTGATGCGCAACCTGATTGCAATCGTTTTGTTGCTGGCTGGCTGCTCGCCGATCTATTCACAATCGTCAAAGCCTTCGTCGGCTAACAAGCCGCAGCGATTGAGTTTCGCCTCGCAGGAAAAGCAAGACAACGGTCAACTCATCGAAGAGTTTTCTTTCTTAATTAAGGACTTCAAGGTCGACCACCAAAGTGAGTTTAACATTCTCAACATTTCAATTTCATATCGCTACGTCGTTAATATCTCGAACTCTGATTATCCGGACTTCCGCTTGTTGGCTAAGGATGTCGAGACGTTCTTGACTAACTACCCAAACGAGGACGACTACTGGGAAATTGTAAACAAGCAGCTAACGTTGTTTCTGTTGAAAAGGTATCCCGCGATAAGCAGCGTTACGAGCGAAGTGAGAGCAGATCCAACGCGTCTCGATCCCTACGTACGTTCAAGCCGCGTTACTCGCGAGCGCCCCGTTATTAGAGCGAATCGGAAACGGTCCTAGTTGACGTTTCCCCTGGCCGTAGGAACACCGCAGCGTTCAGTCGAAGTTTGTGAATCGAAGATTGAGATGAATCGGCTCAATCGAATGCTGGAGGTCTACTCCCGCATAGCCGGCACGCTTGTGATGACTAAGCGGCGCGATTATGAGATTCGGCGGTGAGATCGGTTCAATTAGAATGGCCGCTACTAAGTTCATCCAAGGCCTATCTTCAAACTCATACTTTCCAAAAATACCCGTCAGAAGCTCGTCCTCGAACGGCGCTTATCCTCAATGGTGCGGCCGATGGCACAGCGCATGCGATGGTGAGGTCTCCAACCCCCCTTGTGTAGCAAAAGAAGTCATGGTGCGGTGAAGAGCTGCAGTACTCTCCAGTGCTCTTGATTGTTCTGATTGGTCAAGACGGGACAAGGCTACATGCTGAGACGAACTTGTCTGCTAAGGATTATTTCCTTTTGCGCAATAATCTTACTCGGGACAAATGCGGTTCAGGGTCAAGGCTCGGTTTCGGACTTCCACAAAGTCCTGCTTGAAAGGGCGACCTTTAATGAGTCCGATTTCGCTGCACTGCGGCAGGGCCAGCCGGCTGTACGACTTTTACCGGTAACCGACAAGAGGGAAGTGGCGGTCTGTGGTTTGGTCAGCCTTCAAGTGGCCTCTGACGTGTTTCTCCAGTCGTTCCGGGAAAGCATGACGCAAAAGAGCGATCCCGCGATTCTTGAAATCGGTAGGTTCAGCGATACGCCAACGCTTGCTGACTTACAAACACTCACCTTTGAAGAACGTGATATCGAAGACCTGAAACAATGCGTCGTCGGAGATTGTAAGCTGAAGCTGTCGCGGATGATGATTGAGCGTCTTCACAAAGAAGTCGACTGGGAAGCGTCTGACTATCGCGTTCAAGCGACTCAACTTCTTAAGCGAATGCTAAGCGACTATGTCACTGATTATCTGGCGCGCGGAGATGCGGCACTCATCGAATACAGCGATAAATCGACAGCAGTGCGGCTGGCTGATGAGCAGCGCGCGTTGCTGGCTGCGTCGAATTACATTGGCAGACAGCTTCCTGATGTTCCGCAGCACCTGAAGAGTTTTGCGCAACCGGAAATGTTGCTGATGGAGAACGCCGTTGTATGGTCGAAGATCAAGTTTGGTCTAAAGCCGGTCATTGCTATCAACCACATTAGGATCTACAAACGTGAGCGGGGAACTGGCCCGCAAGTTCTGATCGCATCAAAGCAGATTTACGCTAACCATTACTTTGATTCTTCACTCGCGCTCACAGCATTCGTCAACCTCCCTGGTGCCAATCCGGCGTCGTACCTGATTTATGAAAACCGCTCCCGCGCTGACGGGCTGCAAGGCGCGTTCGGTAAAATCAAGCGTGGCATTGTAGAAGGAAAAGCCGTAAATAGTCTGAAGACCATCCTGGAAAGTTCAAAAGCGAACCTCAACGCGCGCGGGTTGAATACAGCTGATTCGGCTCAGCGCGTTGAACAACGTAGTTGGAGAGAATGGAAAGTCAGTAGGCGTCTGTTCTTCTTTCTACTACTAATCACTGCCGGCTTTGGACTGTTCGCGCTGCGAAATTACCGCTGGAACCTGGGACCGCGGCCGTCCCGACCGCACTGACCCAAATTCACAGAGCCTTCGCGCTGCCTGGTCAGTGGGCGACACCTCTAGGCTGCCAACAACAAAGTGTTCCTTCCTTGACGCTCCCAAAGCATCCAGCCTACTGTTGACTACACGCAATCATCAGGAGAAGGTCGAGAAGACAATGGGATCGCGAACGATCGTCGTTGGAGACATTCATGGCTGCTACGACGAACTGGAAGACATGCTGACGGAGGTTAGTTTTAGTAAGGGCGATCGCCTTATCTCGGTTGGCGACCTGATTACGAAAGGACCAAAGAGCAGACAAGTGCTCGACCGGTTCATGAGTGACGCGCAATTTTCAGCCGTCATCGGTAATCATGACTTGGCGTTGCGCCGCCGGTGGAATGGCGAGAAGGTTAAATTGAAGCCTTCCCAAAAACCAACCCACAAGGAGTTGAAAAAGCACAAGGAGCACTACCTTCCCTATCTCAACTCGCTGCCTTTCATGATTGACTTGGAAACGCATCTGGTCGTGCACGCCGGCCTCCGCCCCGGTGTAGCCCTGCATTCTCAAACCACTGAGGACTTGACGGAGTTGCGTAGCCTGGGTAAGGACCGCGCCGCCCGCGATGGCACGCCCTGGTATCAGGAATACGACGGAGAGAAGGTAGTGCTGTTTGGCCACTGGCCCGCGCCCGAGCCACGCCGCGGAAAAAAGGCCATCGGTCTCGACACTGGCTGCGTTTATGGTAATAAACTGACTGCTTACATAATCGAAACCGGGGAATTCAAAACGGTGCCGGCTCGACAGGTCTATGATCCTTCTTAAGCGTGCCGGTCGGCGGTGTCGAAGACGACGATAGGAATTCTGGACTGACACGGGACAAAGTAGAACTTGGAGCCGCAGTGATCGAATGTTTAGAATTCTCCAGTATGTCGAGATAAAGACATGAATTGTTTGCGCTGCGTATTTGCAGCGTCACCTCCGATAGTTGCGTCGGTGGCCGGTCGCTGCGGCTCCCGGTTCTGATAACAGGTGCGCCTTTTGTGCAAAGCGGTCCTCCCTGGAATAAGGCGCCTGGGACTTCTGACCGCAGTATTGCGCGCTAGCAGGTGAATGTCATATGAAGTAACGCAAACTGCGTCTGCGTTACAGTACACTCGCGAAACAGCGTTATGGATGATCCAAATCAAATTGAGCCGGACGAACTGAGTTCCTCAATAGCTGATGTCTCGGAACGGGGCGAGTTGTCTCCCGGCGTTGCGGCTAGGCCGAGACGCCGAGCGGCTGAGGATGAGCACTTCCTTGCGTGGTCGGTCTTCAATCGAGACCTGAGCCAGCTCGAGTTTTTTAAACGCGTACTCGAAGAGGCCGCAGACGAATCGGTGCCCGTACTCGAACGTTTAAAATTTCTGGCCGTCTTCGTCAGTAATCTGGACGAGTTTTTTATGGTTAGAGTGTCCGGCTTGAAAGAGATGCTCGAGATTAAGGATATTCAGCCCATACCGGGCGAATTAACCCCGCCCGAACAGCTCAAGGTCATTCGCCAGCGCGTATTGCCGATGGTTGAAGAGCAGGTGAAGTGTCTTCATGATCGCGTCCTGCCGGAGCTTGCAAAAAACGGCGTAGAAATAGTTGGATACGATTCGCTATCGCCACGTGAAAAGAAAATTCTAAATCAGTATTTTATGACGAACATTTTTCGCGTGTTAACTCCGCTGGCCGTCGATCCTGCTCACCCTTTTCCGTTCATCGCAAATCAGAGTCTCAATATCGGTCTAAACGTCGAGGTCGAATCAAATCCCGATGAGCCGGTAACGATAGGAAGTTTGCCGCGTTTCGTGCGAATCAAAGTGCCGCCGGTAGTGCCGCGCCTGGTTCCGGTTGGCGAAAGCGGCAACAACTATCCATCGCGGTTTATCCTGCTGGAAGAGTTGATCGACGCGAATTTGCATTCTGTTTTTCCGAGCATGCGGCTGAGCAAAAGCCATCTATTTCGAGTCACTCGCGACGCCGACGTGGAGATCAGAGACGATAAAGCTTCCGATTTGCTGGGTCGAATAAAGGAGTCGTT
>DATLBQ010000282.1:0-5678 GCA_035526805.1 Pyrinomonadaceae bacterium | reverse complement strand
CAGGTCGAATAGCATTTACACTAAGAAAACATCATGGCCAGAGGAGTAATCTTGACCATTCCATCCAGTGCGTCCAAAACTGAAAATGTTGGCAGCTCGCTCCTAGCTAGCAGACGCCAACCGAGAGTTGGTCGTCTTTGGTAAGCGAATCGTGAAAGTTGCCTTTCTCGATAGCTGACTCTACCTGAATGGATCCTCCCTGGGCGACGACGATCCGATCTGTGCTATAAAGCCCTAGACCCAGATTGTTGCGCCGAGCAACCGGCTTGTCGCCCGCGATGCGGTGCATGGGATCGAAAATGTTATCCAGTTCATGCGGGGGAATGACAGAACCCCCAGTTGTGATAGCCAGCGGTCTGCGCTTGAGGCGACTCCCATACGTGTGACCCGGGGAGTGTTGCCGACGCGTTGCTTAAGCACTTACTCGTGAAGGACGACGCTGAGCAGACCGTTGTTGACGATCAGATTCCCGCTGGCGTTGTAGTCGATGAAGCCAAGCTTCTTGAACTTATTCATGAAATGACTCACCCTCGACCGGGTGGTACCCACCATTTGCGACAGGTGTTCTTGATTGATTCGGGGAAGAATCTTCTCAGCTCTACTTTCGTTTCCAAATCGGGCCAGGAGCAGGAGAATTCGAGCCAAGCGTTTCTCGCTAGAGTTGAAAAGCTGGTCAATCAAGTCTCCTTCAAACCGAATATTGCGTGACAGCAGATGCGAGACAAACAATTCCGAGATGTCGTGCTGCTCGTGTAACATGCGCGTCATGGTCTGCTTAGCGATCTTCATTAGGGTACAATCGGTCACCGAGATCGCCGTTGCGATTCGCAGCAATTGACCAGCCAGGCACCCCTCGCCGAAGAAGTCACCGCGACTGAGGACAGCGACAATCGCTTCCTTTCCCTGTTGGGATGTTACTGAGAGCCTAACCTGGCCCTGACGAATGTAGAACAGGGAATCTGCAGGCTGTCCTTGCACAAAAATGCTGCGGCCCGCGCTGTATTCCAGAACGGACTTTCCAGTGCCAAGTCCAGCGAGAAGGGCTTCCCAATCGACAGTGTGGCCATTTGTTTCTGCGACGACTGCCTTCTTTTTATCTGCGGGATTGGCTTTTCTGCTGCCAGCAACAATCTTCCTTGCCATAACAGGCGACCTCCTGTTCTGCCGTGCAGCCCGCGTGCAAAAACTACCCTATTAGCGCTTTCAGACCGAAATAGCATTTTACTAGAAGATATCTTGATGGCCAAGATGAGCAATTTTGAAGATTCCGTCGTTCGCTCCAAGTTGCGTCTAAAACTTGAGCAAAATATACAGACGCGAACTCCTCAGCCGCATTATCTTGTGTGAGTCCTTTAGTAAAGGAGGCACAACGCGTGGAAAACACGGTGAAGAAACAGAATCTAAGGAAACTTTTTGGGCGCGGTGGGACGACCTGAAGGCCAAGGCGACGGACCATGACGGCGGTTTAGAGCTGACAGAAATTGAAGAACTGATTCGCCTGAGAGAAGCCCTTGGATTACAGGATAAGCGCCCTCTATTCTAACGAGCGGAAATTGGAAATGTTCTGGAATGTGCATTGAAGCGCTTCGGCCTCATTCCCTAGAAACGTTTCTTCGGAGATACCCCTATCGGCGCGATGCGACGGACCGGCATCTTCTTGATCGCGACCGTGACCACACAGACCATTCTTCGTGCGCTTGAGTGGGAAGGCCATCTGTCGATGCCGCCGTCCATAGGTCTATCATGAGCTTTTGAGAGACCGAGGCTGGTCAGCTTGATACTTCTGACGAGAGATTCCTTGCAATTCCAAAGTCCCTCCGTCCATGTGAGGGCCCATCCAATTTTGCGCATTAATGCTTGTCCCACGGCATAGCAGTAAATCTGGCATCTCCCGTGGGGCCTGCTTAACGTAGTCCCTCCATAGACTCCAAACTGCGCCAAACCAGCCGACAGTACTTTCCCAAGTTTATCCACCCTAGTTAAATGCGCGGTTAAGCAGACGAGTTGGGCACGCAATCCCCGGTCACTTTGGGGATCCTACCGCCTCGAGGAACAGCGCAAATCGCGCCGAAGCTCCTAAATATACTCAATGATACTTCTGGTACCGGTGAGCGGTATTGACCAGAGGCTTGAGCCGTATAGAACTGACGTCCTGAAAATATACGTCTATAAACGTATTGCCTGATTAATTTGAGTAGGTCATAGGGGCAGAATAGAACGCCCCAACGAAGAAAGTGTAGATCGAATGAAAATGAAACTTTATGTGCTGATTATGTTTGTCGCTCTATGTGCAGCGGTACCAGCCAGCAGCCAGAACTCGCAGAGCCGACGAGACAGGATGAGATTCCAAGACGTGGACCGAAATAACGATGGAGTCATCACCCGCAGCGAGTGGCGCGGCAACAACCAGTCATTTTCTAACGAAGACTGGAACGGCGACGGCATCCTCTCAGGAGATGAAGTGAGTCCGGGAGCAAGCCGGCCAGGCAACCTGGCATCGAGCGACCAAACCGCCTCGCGGTTTCACGACTTGGATTACAACCAGGACGGGGTTATCAGCCGAAACGAGTGGCGCGGCGACAGAATGGCGTTTGACCGCTGGGACAGCAATCGAAACGGCGTTTTGAACCGCGACGAGTTTCTCTCCAGCAACACGACAATAGCCAGCAGCTTTGCCGACCTGGACCGCAATCATGATGCCGTTATATCGCGCAGTGAGTGGAATGACGACCGCCGATCGTTCGATGCTCTCGATGCGAATCGCGACAACCTTGTGGGGCAGGATGAGTATTTGGCACAGGATTCCAATGGCCGCATGACCCGTGCCGAGTTGGACCGCAACCATGATGGAGTTATCGCTCGCAACGAATGGAATGACGACCGCCGATCGTTCGATGCTCTGGATGCCAACCGCGACAATCTTCTGGGCAGCGATGAGTTTTTGGGGCGATCTTCTAACGATGCTGTCGCCAGCTTCAACGACCTGGATGTCAACCGTGACGGCAGGATCACGCGCAACGAATGGAGTAGCGAGCGCAGGACGTTCGACAGGTTGGATGTCAACCACGATGCCGTTCTGACTCGCGATGAGTTCTCCGAGCGTGTAAACAATGACCGAGCCGCCAGCTTCCTGGAGCTGGATGTCAACGGCGACGGCAACGTCGCGCGAAGCGAATGGCGCGGTTCAGTCCGCGAATTCGACTCCGTAGATGCGAACCGGGACGGCGTCCTGAGCCGTGATGAGCTCCAGGGGCTTGTAAATGACCGGCCCTATACCAACCTGCGCGGGGGGACCATGATCATTTCCAGAGGCTCCGAGTTCTCCATCCGCACCAACGAAACAATTGATTCCAAATCGGCGGCGGTGGGACAACAGTTTTCCGCGTTGATCGAACGTGACATTCTCGATAACACCGGGAAGCTGGCAATTCCAAAAGGGTCCGAGGCCAGATTGGTCATTCGCCAAACAGACGCGGGGGGTGTGACCAATGGCTCGGAGTTGATTCTCGATATCGATTCCATAAGGGCGAATGGAACACGTTACTTGGTCTCGACCGAGGCCCTGCAAGAACAAAGTCGGGAGGGACTCGGGACTAATCGTCGGACTGGCGTCATGGTAGGTGGCGGAGCCGGCCTTGGCGCCTTGATCGGCGCAATTGCCGGCGGGGGCAAGGGCGCGGCCATTGGCGCCGGTGTCGGGGCGGTCGCGGGAGCCGCTGGGCAAGTTCTAACCAAAGGGGGCCAGGTAAAGGTACCGGCTGAATCCGTGCTGACCTTCAAACTCGACCAGGATCTACACGTGGAGCCTGCTCGTTAGCAACGATGGTCATGAAACGAAGTCAAATCAAAATTAGACAAACTTGAATCGAGAATTGAGAGGCAAGAATGAAAGAAATAAAAATGATCCTGGCGACTGCGGGATTGGCGGTTACGTTCCATGCGGCAGGCTTAGCACAGGCGTTGGGAGTGAGAGGCCAGCCGCAATATCTGGAAGGCAGTTCAACGCCTATCTACACGATCACAGTCGTCGAACGGACAGCGAAGGCTATCAACTACCAGCATCGCGGCGGCGCCACGAAGATCGACTTCCAGGGAACTCCCTTGATGCCCTCGGCCCGCGGCGAGGCCAAGGTGGAAAGCAAGAAAGGCTACATCGAAATTGAAGTCGAATTCGACGATATGCAATCAGCAACTCGCTTTGGTTCCGAGTATCTCACTTACGTCATGTGGGCCATCACTCCTGAGGGGCGGGCGACCAACCTTGGCGAGATGATCTTGAGCGGAACCAAGAGCAAGCTCAACGTCACTACCGAATTCCAATCGTTCGGGCTGATTGTCACTGCGGAACCGTATTATGCAGTGGCACAACCCAGCAACGTCGTAGTGATGGAAAACATCCTTAGGAAGGACACCGTCGGGAAAATAGTGGAGATCGAAGCCAAGTACGAACTCCTTGAGCGTGGCCAATATGTGGCCAACGTTTTTCCAGGTGATCTTCAACCGTTAAACCTGGACAAAAACACACCGCTGGACCTTTATGAAGCACGCAACGCTGTCCGTATCGCGAAATGGGCGGGCGCCGACGTTTCGGCGGCGGGAAGTTTCCAAAAGGCCGCCACACTGCTTGCCCAAGCAGAAAGCTACAAGACTAAAAAGGCTGGCGCCAAGCCTATCGCCATGGCTGCCCGCGAAGCAGTACAGACTGCGGAAGACGCTCGGCTGATTGCACGTAAGCGGCAGGCTGAAGAGCGCCTCGAGGCAGAACGTGCCGCATCAATCGACCGTGAAGCGCAAGCCAATCTGGCCACTGACCGCGCACAAGCGGAAACGGATATCGCTGAAAAAGGCAGGATGGCAGCTGAGCAGCAAGGACGCTTGGAATCCGAGAGGCGAGCACGCGCCGAAGCGGAGGCTGCGGCAGCAAAAGAATTGGCCGCACGCACGAGCATGGAAGCGGACCTTGCCGCCCAGCGTGCTGCGCGCGAAAAACAGGCGGCTCAGAGTGCTGCTGATCAGGATCGTTTTGCAGCTGCCGATCAAGCCGAGCGCGAGAAACAGGAATTGCGCAACAAGCTGGTTACACAACTTAATCTAATTCTAAAAACCCGGGACAGTGCCAGAGGCCTCATCGTCAATATGTCCGATGTGTTGTTTGACACAGGTAAGTACAGCCTCAGAGCGGGAGCGCGCGAAAAGCTCGCCAAGCTTTCAGGGATCATCCTGGCATATCCCACGCTCGACCTCCAGGTGGAAGGTCATACCGACAATGTCGGAACGGATGAGAACAACATGCAACTATCCGAGAATCGTGCCCGTGCTGTTCGCGACTACCTAATCCAAGAGGGAATTAATGGTTCATCAATTTCCGCTAAGGGATTTGGTGAAGGTCAAGCGGTTGCCAGCAATGGCACCTCAGCAGGCCGTCAGGAAAATCGCCGAGTGGAATTGATCGTTTCGGGTGACGTGATCGGTACTGAGATGGCCGTCACCACTGGAACGTTGCTGCAGCGCTGATCCCGTGCACGAATCAACATCCCTCGGTTTTTCGCTTCATCGAGGTATACGCGATCGCAGTGATTGCATCCATTCCGTCGACCCAGCCTTCGACCCATTGTTACTCAGCTCAAGATTGAACAAGCGAGTTAAAAATAGCAAACTGACGCAATTAAGGAGCTTTT
>DATLBQ010000281.1:0-6966 GCA_035526805.1 Pyrinomonadaceae bacterium | reverse complement strand
AAGACTCTTTGTGCAAGCAGGTCAGCGCACTCCAAAATCTGGACACAGCGGCGACCGCAGGGTAAATTCTCTGTCCATCCAGAACCAATTCCGGCGCTTGAGCAAGGAGATCATTAACCGTGTCCGCAGCTAACTTCGGTCTCTCCACCATCGAACAAATCGCGGTCAACGCTCATGACGTCGAAAGGGCCACCGCCTTTTATCGCGACAAGCTTGGGATGAAGCATCTCTTCAGCGTGCCACCAAATCTCGCTTTCTTTGATTGCGATGGCATCCGTCTAATGATATCGCTGCCGCCCAAGCCTGAGTTTGATCACCCTAGCTCGATAATCTATTTCAACGTGGAAGACATTCACTTCGCCTGCAATACACTCTCCGAGCGCGGCGTTCATATTGAGGAACAGCCTGTTTTCGTCGCCGACATGGGAACGTACGACCTTTGGTTAGCATCGTTTCGCGACTCAGAAAATAATTTGCTGGCGCTGATGGGCCATGTTCCGAAAAGCTCATAGCAAACAGCCGGCGTCGGTCTGAACGCTCATGAGCCCGTCGCAACGGTTCGAATAACTACTGGAGGCATGGATGAAACGTCGACAGTTTCTGGAAACAAGCGCGCTTGCTGGTGTTTTGGCGATTACTAAACCCGCTTCCCTTCTCTCTGCCACCAACGCTTCTCGCGCACATCTTTCCGCGTCCGCAAAAGAGTTCGAGCTTGAGGAAATCACGATTGCTGATTTGCGAAGCGGCATGCAATCCGGAAAGTACACGTCACGTTCGCTGGTTAGAAAATATCTGGACCGAATCGACGAGGTCGATAAGGACGGTCCAATGCTGAATTCGGTGATCGAAGTAAATCCGGATGCGCTGTCGATCGCGGAAGCGTTGGATCGCGAACGCAAGGAAAAGGGCGCGCGCGGGCCTCTGCATGGAATCCCCATCTTAATAAAGGACAACATCGATACGGCGGATCGCATGATGACCACCGCCGGCTCGCTTGCCCTCGTCGGTTCGCGGCCGGCACAGGATGCTTTCGTGGCGCGCAAGCTGCGAGAAGCAGGGGCCGTGATTTTTGGCAAGACGAATCTCAGCGAGTGGGCCAACTTTCGCTCCAGCCATTCGACCAGCGGCTGGAGCGCGCGCGGCGGTCAGACGAGAAACGCGTATGCGCTCGATCGCAATCCCTGCGGCTCGAGCTCGGGTTCAGGTGTGGCCCCGGCGGCCAGTCTTTGTGCGGCCGCTATCGGCTCAGAGACGGATGGCTCTGTGGTTTGTCCGTCATCCGCCAATTCTTTGGTAGGCATTAAACCGACTGTCGGGCTCGTCGGTCGCTCCGGAATTATTCCGATTTCCCACAGCCAGGACACCGCCGGGCCCATGGCTCGGACAGTGAGTGATGCGGCAGTCCTACTCAGCGCCTTGACGGGAATTGATGCGAACGATGCCTTGACGAAAATCAGCTCTGGAAAGTCTCTAAAAGATTACACGCAATTTCTTAATAAGGACGGTTTGCGAGGTGCGCGCCTCGGTGTGGCCCGAAAATACTTCGGCTTCAGCGATCGAGTCGATAAGTTGATGAACGATCTGATTGCAGAGATGAAAAAAATGGGTGCAGTGATTGTAGACCCGACGGACATACCCACCTCCGGCAAGTTCGACGATTCAGAGCTCGAGGTTTTGCTGTATGAGTTCAAGGCCGACCTGAATAAATACCTGGGACGGCTCGGTTCCAGTTCGCAGGTTCATTCCTTGAAGGAGGTCATCGCCTTCAACGAGCGCAACCGCGATCGCGAGATGCCTTACTTTGGACAAGACCTCTTTATTAAAGCTGAAGCGAAAGGACCGTTGACTGAGAAGAAGTATCTTCAGGCGTTAGCTAAAAACCGTCTTCTCTCCAGAACTCAGGGTATCGATTTCGTGATGCGCAAACATCGGCTCGATGCAATGATTGCTCCGACCGGCGGACCGGCGTGGCCAACTGATTGGATTAACGGCGATCATTTCACCGGCGGCTATTCATCAGCGTCGGCAGTTGCAGGTTATCCACACATCACTGTTCCCGCCGGCTACGTCTTCGGATTGCCAGTTGGGATCTCTTTCTTTGGCGGCGCGTGGAGCGAGTCAAAGTTGATCAAATATGCCTACGCCTTTGAGCAGGCGACAAAAGCGAGACAACCGCCACGCTTCCTGCGCTCGCCGGAATTTAAGCGTGCTGAGACCGGTAATAGCAATTTTCAAGAAGCGGCTGTTTCGCGTTTCAATTAAAGTCTCGGAAATAAGAGCAGAAGAGCGTGGGCAAGCCCGCCTTCCTGACCCTGAGACTCTTTAACTTGAGAGGTTTTCCGCAAGCGTGAATGCCTCACAAGTCGAGAATAATCTGTGAAGTGAGTTTAGCTCGCGGTGAGGAAGGTGGGCTTGCCCCGCTCTTTGGTTTGGTGGCTCACTTCTAACTAACAGTTCACTAGCTTTTCTTGAAGGAGTGGGATCATGCCCAAAGCAGCAGCAACTCAACCGAAAAAGAAATCGATCTACGGAGTGCATCCCGGCGTCGCGATGACTCAGAAATGGGTCGCGGAACTCAAGCAAAAAACCGGACGCTCCCTGGAAGAATGGCTGCGCCTCGTTAAGAAGTCGGGCCCGAAAGACGAGAAGGCTCGCCGCGAATGGTTGAAGACAGAACATGGATTGGGCACCAACTCCGCGTGGTGGCTGGCGGAACGCGCCGAAGGAAAAGGCAGTGAGGTCGGAGACCCCGATGCATATCTCGAGGCGGCTGAAGGTTACGTGGAGAAAATGTTTTCCGGATCGAAGGCGGCTTTGCGGCCCATTTATGATGAACTCCTTAATGTTGGCCTGAAGCTTGGCAAGGATGTGAAGGCTTGTCCCTGTCAAACGATTGTTCCCCTTTATCGCAAACACGTGTTCGCTCAAATTAAACCTACGACGACAAAGCGAATTGACATAGGTTTTGCGTTAGGAGATATGAAGCCAAAAGGAAGATTGATTGACACCGGCGGCTTCGCGAAGAAGGACCGCATCACTCACCGCATCCCTCTTGAATCCATAAGCGACATCGACGACGAAGTAAAGCAGTGGCTGAAAGTAGCCTATGACCGCGACGAGTAGGACAGGCATCCTGTCTGTTCCCGGTCATCAAATGCCAGGGACGAAAAGCAAAAATGGCAAGCAAGACTAAAACCTCAACGGCGCCGCGCATGAGCGACGAGGCCGTGCAGGCCAAAACGGGAAAGACGTGGAAAGAGTGGTTCGCCATTCTCGATAAAGCCGGCGCGAGCAAGCTAAGTCACCCGGAGATCGTGAAGTATCTCAGCACGGACCAGGGTGTGGGGCCATGGTGGCAGCAGATGGTAACTGTCACTTATGAACAAGCCCGTGGCCTTCGGGCCAAGCATCAGAAGCCAAGCGGTTACGAAATCAGTGTTAGTCGCACCTTAAACGCGCTCATCGCTAAACTCTTCAAAGCATTTGCAGACGCAAAACTTCGGGAGGGGTGGCTGGCGGCAGACGGACTGACGATTCGCAAAACGATCCCTAACAAGTCTCTGCGTATGACCTGGATTGACGGCAAGACGAGCGTGGCAGTTTCCTTCGTTGCCAAAACTTCAGACAAAAGCCAGGTGGTCGTTCAGCACAGCAAACTGCCAAACGCCACCGTTTCCGCAAAGATGAAAACGTATTGGGGCAAAGCACTGGATCGTCTGCGCGCGCGTATCGAAAAATAACCGATTACTCTGCATGACGAAAAAGGTTGAGTGCCATCGAACTGAGGGGCAGTTCAGAGTTAACTTAAGTTGCAGTCTTGTCTCCTAGTGTCATGAGGTCAGTACCACCTCGCGGTAGCGGGCGGGTCGTTGCCAATTGGCGCAACGTTGTGTCCTTGCTATAGCGCGAATGATTGCCCAGATGTACCCACCCGCTACCGCGAGGTGGTACTGACCTCATCGCGCGCGAGTGACTAGCTACCAGATCGATCGAATGAAAGCTAAGTACACCAGACTATTCTCCGATGAAAATGGTGAGTCCCACTTCGAAGAACGTGAATGTGAACTCGACTTAATAGACTTTGCCCCACCCGCCTCTCCGCTTGCAGTCTCTGAGAGTTTTCCAGCATCAGACGCCGCATTTCTGGCCGGCCCATCCGGGTGGATTGGAGACTGGCACATCTCCCCTTCACGCAATCTGTTTGTGGTGATATCCGGCGAATGGGAGGTCGAGGCCAGCGACGGCACGACGCGGTTGTTTTTACCAAACAGTGTGTTGCTCGTCGAAGACATCAGCGGCAAAGGCCATCGCTCGCGCGTTGTAAGTAAGGAAGATTCTTTTGCGCTACTGGTGCGACTGACGGATGAAAACACCGGTTAGAGATTTCAAGGGCAACGCCTGGGCACGCTTCCCCCCTCCTTTAGGAACGAAACCCCAGTCAATCACTCCATAACAAGATTTCTTGCACAATGATGCTTACCGATGCCGAAACATGGAACTTGAAACTTCCTGCGGGCGGCTGTAACTATCTTCGCAATGGACAACCCGGCTGTCTCCAGCATTAGCGCCCATCTCGAGCTGGGCAGACGAGGTGAGGAACTCGCTGCCGCCTATTTGGAGCAAGCTGGTTACAGGATCGTAGCCGCTAACTTTTCTCTGCCTGTTGGACGGAATCGGATCGGCGCGGTAATAAACGTGGAAGTTGATCTGGTCGCTTACGAAGGCGAGACGCTTTGCTTCGTTGAGGTGAAGGCGCGCCTTTCTGATTGGTTTGCGCCGCCGCAGGCAAACGTTGACAGGCGCAAGCAGCGGCAAATCGTACGCGCCGCGAAAATGTATCGACGGATGTTTGGACTAACGGGCGAGCCTTTCCGTTACGACGTCGTTTCGGTTGTGTTGCCCCCAGCGGAAAATCGCACCGCAGAATTTGAAATCCAGCTGCTCCGAAATTATTGGACTGAAGACACGCTTCGCAAACGAGTCTGGTCCGGTACGTACTGGGATTAACCCCGGTTTGAAGTCCGGTCAATGAGAGAAATTGGCGTGAGCCGAGGCTCTTACCGGACCGAGCGCGGTCGCACCGGATCGGGGAAGCTACTGTAGAAGTAATGGTAGGATTACAAGATCACTTCCTGCTGAAGTTGCTCCTGGGATCCGGGCTACCGCGCTCGGTTCTGTACGTTGACTCCGTCATTCAAGCTGGCCCGCTACTCTGGAAACCCTAACTTGACAACCATGATCGAATGATTAGAATCGTCGGTGCTCTAAAGCGGGAGTAGCTCAGTGGTAGAGCATCGCCTTGCCAAGGCGAGGGTCGCGAGTTCAAATCTCGTCTCCCGCTCCAGTTCTTTGAAGGATGAGGGATGAAGGATGAAGGATGAAGCTCCGCTTTCATCGCTGTGGTTCATCCCTCATCCCTCATCCTTCTTCCCTTTCTGCGGCGGCGTAGCCAAGTGGTAAGGCAGAGGTCTGCAAAACCTTTATTCATCGGTTCGATTCCGATCGCCGCCTCCAATTAAGCCGCACACAGTTAACAGTTTACAGTGGGCTAGAATCAGATCCTTCATAGTCAATGCATGAGGTGTGGCCGTTTTTGTGGCTGGTGAACGAAGGAGCTGTTGCTTTGACCTCAGCTCAACCCCGTAGCCGGGAAGTCGACCTTCACTGTTGGAATGCAAGCGCCGCGCAAATTTGCGGAGTAGTAAGAACAAAAAAGGCTGTTTGGTGGGTGTAGGACCTAGAAAGACAACCTAGAAAGTAAGAAGGCATGATGCGAAAGAATCTTAATGAAGAACTCGATCCTATTCTAGATTGGCGCGAAGGCGATGAAATAACTCTCCAACATCGCCATGCGCTGGCGAACTGGGTCTCGCGCTCATTCAACTTAAATCAGGAGAGAGAAGCAGAGACGCGAGCAAAGTACGAGCGGTTACCGGATGAAGCTATCGCAAAGGGCATGGCAGCAATCATTGCGGCACGAACGGGGATGCATACTGAAACTTTTGAAAAGGCATTTCCAACTCTCTCCCAAGCCGAAACGCTTACAACGACTGTCGTGCGTGACCAAATGAAGAAAGCGGCAGAAAAGCGCAAGAAGCGGGCTAATGATGACCTTGGAGAGATCGGATAAAAGGCAAACAAACGGCAAGCCCGAAAGCCTGCCGCTCGTGAGTCACTTTTTGCGGTTCTGACTATATAGCTTTAGCGCGTTGCATCTTTTCCATTGCCGCAAATTGGTGCTCTTCCGTGGGATGGGCGTAGCGCATCACCATGTTGATCTTTGAGTGGCCCAACCTCTACGTAAACGGCGGGGACCTTACTCAGAAGCCGGTCATTGATCGCAAAACCACACTGATACGAATTCTGCCGAAGCAAGGTACAGGCAGGGTCTGTTACACCGAACATATTGTTAGCGACGGCGAACATCTCTTCCGAGAATTAGAGAAGCGCAAATTAGAAGGGACGTAGCGAAACGGGCAGACAGCGTTTACGTTGGCGGTCGAACCCGAGCCTGGTTAAAGATCAAAACCAAAACAGGCAGAGAAGAAATGCGCATCCGTTCGGAGACTTGGGGCACGCTCCGGGCTAACAATCTCTTCCTAGCGATCCCGCTCTTCCGCGAGTTGTCTCATTAAAGAATTGTCAGTAAGATTCCGCCGGTTTCACTCTCCTAAATCTCCGACCCTGAAATCATACTCGAATTATTGTAAGCGAGGACTGCCTAAGGGCGTGCCAGCAATCAATAACTGCGCTTCAAAACAAGGGGGTGAACTTCTATGAGCATTCAAGAACTAGAACAAATTGAGTACCGCGCACGATTGGGCTTGCCTATTGATTGCGAAACGGTACTAACCTTGACGGCGTATCTCCGTAACATCTTGCAAGAAAAATTAAACGCCGAAGCGGTTGCGTCTGAATTACTCAAGAAGGCCGACCTGTCTACAGGGTAAGGGCGTCGGTTGTGTT
>DATLBQ010000280.1:0-4653 GCA_035526805.1 Pyrinomonadaceae bacterium | reverse complement strand
ACGATTAAACCAGCAAGAGCCGCCGTGCCAAGCAATAGCTCTAGTCCCGAGATTCCGGGTGTCACCATCTTTCGTGCGATCACAAAAATGAGCACTTCGATCGCAGCGCTGGTGCGATGAAAAAGAAGTAGCAGAGCCAATTCGCCGGCAATGGCCACCAACAGGATATTCTGAATTATTAGATGCATGGCGTCATACTCATTCGATTGACGCCAAAGCTGTGGGAAATCCCGAATCACAATCTCAACAGTGGCGATGGCTGCGGCTGCAAGGATTAATATGGCAAGGAGTGAAAGAAATAGATGAACTGCATTTCCCAAATGGCGGTCAAGAAAGCTCTCTGCCGCCAACTGCTTGCCGCTGCGCGTATCACTTTTTTCGAGGTTTTGTGGGGTTGATTCCTTTGTCATAGTTAACTGAGCGCCAATTTCCGCAATGAATTCACCGGTGAGGAATCTCAGGAAACTAGAACGAGAAAATCGCCGCAAACTCCGAGCGAACGTTATGCGTCGTGAAGCTTGGAATCCCACGAAACAGCGGCAAGGCTCCGAAACGATCGGTTGCGCGTGTGCGATAAAGCCCTTGTTCGTAACCGAAGGTCACGAACGAATTGAGTTTGTACTGCACATTGCCAGAGAAGAGATCGCTTCTTGAACCGCGTGGACCAAAGCGCCTCGCATCGCGCGCTGTAGCCTGGTCAAAACCGTAATAGAGATAAGCAGTCCAGCCCGCATTTCGACCTTTGGGATTTGCGGCGAACAGGCGCGAAAGCGGAAAACCTAATTGCATGAATCCGCCCTGTCCGCGCACCGGTCTTTGCGGCGCAACCGTGGGAACACCATTCAGTAAACCAAAAACTACGGTTGAGGCGCCGTCAATCGAAGGAGCTGAGGCCGTTGAGGTCAGCCCTGCTGTGTCATTAAAGTTTGATAAAAGTTGTCCAGCGAAGAAAAAGCGCAGATCCGAGCCGCTGTAATATTTACCGACCACGGTTACGAAACGCGTAGGCAACTGGAATTCGGCGGAGTAGCCGTTGCTTTCGCTGCTGACTTCCGCGCCGCTTGGAAACGCGGAGCGGAATGCGGCGGGGACATTTGCTGCTGTGACAATCGCCATTCGGCGCCCGTGCTCAAAACTGACAATCAGTTGCGCGGGTACAACGCCTTCAGCTTTGTCTAGCTGCCACTGCATGACAACGCGTCCTTCGAGTGCCGGCTGTTGAGAATCGGCGCCCTGCCGTTCCCCGAAACCTAGTTGATCGGCCACATTGGTTGGCAGATTCCCGAACGCAGGAACCACGATCGCGAATTCCGGTTGAAATCTGAGCCCTCGAGAACCACCGGCATTGAAGTTGAAGCCGAAGCGAGCCTGGGGCGCGCGCTCATATGCCGCTCCGTAACCTAACCCGCCGAAATTTGTGTTCTCGATGGTATTGGGCAAAGTTGAAGAAACAAAAGGGGTCCAATCCTGACCAAAGAGGGCAAAGCCAGTTACGTTTTCGGAAAGCCGCCGATCAATGCGCGCCCATGCGAGGCGAATCGACGGCTGGCTTGAGCGAATCGAAGAGATGTTCCGGTTGTTTACCCGAGTGAAATTACCCTCGAAATCGAATTCGATCTTGCCTGTGATAACAGTCTTCGGAGCTGGATCAAGCCACTCGAAATTCGCACCGAAGCGAAAGGCCCGCGCTTTCAGATGAAATTCCGGAGAACTGTTTGGGCCAGTGTCAGCAGCGAGCAAAGGCAAGGGGAAATCGTTTCCCTGCGGCGACGATGAATCGTGAATGATGCTGGTTTTGAAAAAGCCGTAAAGCTTGAGCCGCGCTCCCGTGCCGAGTTTGATATCAGGAATCAATCCTTCGCGTTTTGGCGAATCAATACCCAGTAGACGAACGGGAGCAACTGCGGCTATCACAGTCGGGGCGGGAGCAGGTGTTTGCGTCTTGCTGGTAGTCTCCACGGTTGCTGGACCAGTGTTGCCCGTTGAGGCGGCAAGCGTCTGTGGTTTGTCTTCCATTGGCGCGACCGTTCGTACGGCCTCGTATTCCCCGGCCGAAAGCAATCCTTTATCGCGCAACAAAGATGCCAAACGATCCCTTTGTTCGGATGGAGTTCCGTTCGCACTGATTGTGCGGCCTTCGATTTCACTCAAAACGCCCTTGCTAATCAGCACACGCACAAGCGGATCGGTCACAGCCACAGTCTTTTCCGTGGTTGTCACCCCGTCAGCGCCACCTTTTTCGGGCTTCCTAATCGCCGAAAGGTCAACGCTTGATGAGCCTGTCTGCGCGTAAGTGACCGACGCTGAGGTAAAATAAAACTGAATAGCGACAACAGATAAAATGCCAGAAATAGAAAGACGAATGAGCTTGATCATGGATGTACTCCCCTCTCATGAAGATAAAGAAACGAAGAAGTTCGAGTTGGAGTTATCAACTCTCGGCAGGATGTGATTAGGGCATATCGCCATCGGTTCCTCTGTCACTGTGAGGATCGTTTGGAAGCGAGTGGTCTTTCTCCAATGCCTCGCTAGCCCGCTGGCGTTCGGCCTGACGTTTTCGTGCCTGTTCGAAGTCTTCTTGTGGATCGCGGCCTGTCACTTCCGCATACCAGGCCGGATGGTGTGTCCAGGCCCACTCCTTCGTCACGGTTCCATCAGTCATGGCCTGGAAAGTGCCCGGTTGTGCGGCAGTGCCTTCGTAAATGTGGATGATGAAACCGGCGAGCATTGCGAGCGCCGCTAGGTCATGCAAGACGTAGCTGACTGCCACTAGCCATCGAGCTACCACATCGTCGAACCACATCAAAACACCGGTAAGCAAAAACAATAACGCGCTAACGACTATGGTCCAGAAATAGAGTTTCTGACCTCCGTTGAAGAAGCCTGTATCTTCCGGCGCCAGGGCTTCTTTGTTAGTCACGTAAGCTTTGGTTTCACGAACCCATCTCTTATCTGACTTGGTCCAATGCATTGGGGCAAACCAGTTCAAGAATTGAAAGAGAAAGAAGATGTCGAAAAACAGACCGAACCATGGATGAAGAAACCGGGTCATCGGTCCGCCGCCAAAGAGCGGCGTGAGCCAGCGATAAAGCCATGGCGAATAGATCGCGAATCCGGAAAGCAGCGAAAGAATGAAGGAGAGCGCGACGCACCAGTGGAGAACCCGAGTGTAGACCGGATGGCGCAATAGTTCACCGCGATGTACTACAGTTTGCCCGTGACGGCTAAACTTCCGCCGTGCCTTCTCATCAAAACGTTCGACAGAAGTACTCATGGCTTCTCCTTTTTGGCCGCTTCGACCTCATCAGGATGGTGCGTTAATACTGGCTCAGGTTCGGGCTGCGGTACTTTAGGTCCAACTGTCAGGCGGTGGAAGAAGATCGCGAGGACACCCAGACCCGCCATAAATAGGCCAGTCGGTTTAGCCAACCACTTCCAAACGGTGTAGCTCGGTGGAATTACTGGATTTGAGGGGAGGCCACCGTAGAGTTCCGGTTTGGTGATGTCGTGCAGCACATAGATGACGTGCGTGCCGCCTACAGATTGCGGATCATAAACTCCCGCATTTGTGAAACCTGATTCTTTTTGCAGCTGCGTGGCTCGCGTTCGAGCGATCTGCACCATTTCTGTTTTCGTGCCGAAGTGCAGGCAACCTGTCGGACACGCCTTGATGCAGGCCGGTTCAAGTCCCTGCCCTACTCGATCCGAACAAAGCGTGCACTTGAAGACTTTTTTAGTCTTCGGATTAAACTTCGGGATGTCGAAAGGGCAACCAGAGATGCAGTAACCGCAGCCGATGCAATTGTCCTGCTGAAAATCCACGATGCCGTTCTCATATTTAATGATTGCGCCATCAGCGGGACACGCGCGCAGACAACCGGGATCCTCGCAGTGCATACACTGGTCCTTGCGCATCAACCACATCAAGTTTCCTTCACGCTCGTGCTCGACAAACTTAATCAGGTTCCAGTAGTTCCACTCCGTCGACGGCATCGTCTGGTAGGTGTCATCGAAAGTGGTTTCACGAAATGGGTGATCATTCCATTCCACGCAGGCTACTTCGCACGCCTTGCAGCCAATGCACGTAGTCACGTCGATGTATTTGCAGACTTCGACGGCGCGCTGAGTTCCCAGACCCGGAACAGTGCCAGGGTGGGCCGAGATTTCCTGAATTTGCATTGTTCTTTCGTCCATGCTCGTCCTTCCCTTCTCAAGCCTTTTCAAGTTTGACAAGGAATCCCTTGTACTCAGGTGTATAGGCGTTAGGGTCAATCGCGGCAGGCGACAATTGATTGGTAGGGGTGAGCGCCGTCTTGCCCTCATCCTCCTTGATGCCGCGGTAACCCCAGTGAATTGGAATGCCTATCTGATAAGTCTTCTTGCCGTCGATCATCATGGGCTTGATACGCTTCGTGACCATTGCTTTGGCAATGTAAATGCCACGTGCGCTCGACACCTTCACCTTCTCACCCCCAGTAATACCCATCTCATCTGCCAACTGCGCCGGAATCTCCACGAAGGGTTCAGGCACCAGCTCTACGTTCATGGGATTGTTCTTGGTCCAGTAGTGATAGTGCTCGGTGAGTCGATAAGTCGTACAGACGACGTTGAAGCCCTGCTCCGGCGTGCCGAGCTTGTCCAGATCGGAGGTAA
>DATLBQ010000279.1:0-11221 GCA_035526805.1 Pyrinomonadaceae bacterium | reverse complement strand
CATATCAGAATTCCAACCTCAGCCCATCAAAGGCGGCGATCGTTTCACCTGGCCAAAACTTGCGCGCTTCATGGGCAAGATCGATGCCATCCCACTCGAAATAGAGATGACTAAGCACCAATAGTTTCGGCTGGGATTTTTTTGCCAGTTGCATGGCGTCGGCTAACTCCAGATGTGTTTTTACCGGCTTCTTTTGATAGAAAGAACACTCGGTAAGCAGCATGTCGGCGCCTGCGGCAAACTCCGCAAGTTCATCGGAAAAGCCTGTGTCAGAGGTATAGACGAGCACACTGCCGCGTTTATCTTTCAGTCGAATGGCAAGGCTCTCCTTTGTGTGGGGCGTGGAGAAAGTCTGGGAGTTGATTCCGGGCAAAAATTCAAAGTCATTCCCAGGCCTCACTTCGTTCAGCTCGACTGGATACGGTTGCTTGAGTAAACGGTAGTCGTTCGACTCGTCGATGGCCTGGAGGATCTTAACAAAGCCCGGCGGTCCGTAGATTCTTAGCGGCCGCGTTCGTTGCTGCATTTGCGGAGCTGAGCGCGTACCAAATAAAAACGGTGCGAGGCCGCCGAAGTGATCGAGGTGAAAGTGGCTGATCCAGATTGCGTCAAGATTGACCCAGTCAAGTTCTTCCTTAGCGAGGCGATGCGGCGTGTCTGCGCTAATGTCCAACAATGCGTGACCGCTATCGGTTTCCAGCCAATAGCCGGCAGCCGCGCGACGCGCATGTGGTATGGACGTGCCTGAACCGAGGACGACAAGTTTCATAAAGTCTCCGGCTGGTTCGCTACCGCAGAAGAAAGATTAAGAGAGAAAAGTAAAGGTGGAAAGCCTGTAGTGCAAGCATGACTCAAGCTCGAAAAGCTCTCGGTAAGGAAGGGTGGCTTGCCCCCGCTTGCGTTGAATGCCACTCCTCGGCGGGGGCAAGCCACCCTTCCCGACCCCGAGATTCTCATTCTTGAATGATTTCCCGATTCTTTGCGCCTCGCTGTCGACGATGCGTTACATGGAAAGTACACTTGACCAATCCCTTCGCCTCAGTTAAACCTCAAGAACAAATGGACGAATCACAATTCGAACTCGACGCGCTCGCAATTTTCTCCCATCCCGACGACGCAGAACTTTCAGTATCCGGAACGTTGCTGCGCATGAAGTCGATGGGATATCGCACCGCTGTTCTTGACATGACTCGTGGCGAGATGGGCACGCGCGGTACGCCCGAATTGCGCGCCGAAGAAGCGGTTGAAGCGGCTCGGCTGATGAAACTAGATCTGCGATTGAATCTTGGACTTCCCGATGGACACGTATGGTTGACTGAGGAAGCGCGCGCGGCCGTGGTGCGCGTGATACGTTCGCACAAGCCAAAGGTTTTGCTGACGACGCATTGGGACGATCCGCATCCCGACCATGCGAACACTTGCCGCATTGCGCGTGAGGCTGCAAGATTGGCGACGATGGCCCGATACGATGAAGAAGGACAACAACAGCCGGTGAATATGCCGGCGATTATGCACTCGCTATTCTCGCGTCACGTGCTGCCGTCTTTCATCGTAGACGTATCAGATTACGTGGACGAAAAGATGGCGGCAATCAGAGCGCACGTCTCACAGTTTTATCGGCCAGAATCACCGGAACCGGCCACTCGAATTAGCGATCCCGCATTCTTGACTCAAATCGAAGATCGCATGCGCTACTTTGGTTCGCTCATCGGTGTTGCTGCAGGAGAACCGTTTTTTGTGCGTGAGGCGTTGAACGTAGATGACCCGATTGCGCTGTTAACACGCCCTATGAATATTTACTCTTGAGCTGATCTGAAGCTCCGAAAGAGCGGGGGCAATTTTCCTGCGACAGCGTGCGGAATACACCGGGTAAATTAGAGTCCTCGACAGTGCTGCTGCGCAACGAAGTCATATTCTTAGCTTGCAACCGCATCGTGATGCGGTCATCTTCGCCGTTAAAAAGGAATCAAACGGCGACCACTTCCAACTCCGGATCGATTTCCTGTTTTAACATCCCCTCAATTGCCATCAGCGTCCCAGTGAGCGAACTGGGACAACTACCGCAAGCTCCCTGATAGCGAATACTCAATATGTGATCTTTGAGGCCCAGCACTTCGAGGTAGCCGCCATCGCCCATTAGCGCGGGCCGCACTTTTTCATCCAATATATCGTTGATCTTCAAGAGGCGCGGATCGTCGCTGGTAACGGCAGCTATTGCTCCGCCGACTGCCGCGGCCGCTGCCGCCGGTCCTCCGTTCACAGCTTCGGCGGCCCGAATCGGGACTGCCAAAACCGGAAGCAGGTCGTCCCAGTCGCCTTCGTCATCTTTCTCAACCGTGATCATGCGGTCCATGTAAAAAACAGATACCACGTGGCCGACGTCAAACAGCGACTTCGCGAGCGGATCGTTTTCTGCCTGTTCCGCAGAACCGTATTGATGCACCGTGCCATTACTTACCGCTTCTCTGAGGATAAATTTTACGGCGTTTGGATTAGGAGTTTCTTCGATATCACTTATTTTAGGCATTGCTTTAGTCCCCGCTCTTCTTACGCTTGATTACCGATTAGCATGTGCTCCCATTATAACCGGTTTGATGATGAACCGCAGGCGCCGGAGCATCGCCTTTCAAGAAGGGATGGAGAGCACCCACCCGCTACCGCGTGGTGGACTGACCTCATGGGTCCGCGTGCAAGCGCCGACGCCACAACAGCCCAACTAATGGTACTGACTTTCATGCCAGCATCAACTCCAAAACAGAGTGACTAACCTTGCTGACTGCTCAGACCTCGCTGCATACTGCTGACTGAGTCATGAACATCGGTATCACTGTCTATCCAACCTACGGCGGGAGTGGCATCGTCGGCTCTGAGCTGGGCAAGGAGCTGGCGGAACGCGGTCACACCGTCCACTTCATCTCGTCAGCTTTGCCGACGCGGCTCACCCAGCTAAACGAGCGTGTGCGCTTTCACGAAGTCGAGATGATGTCTTATCCGCTCTTCGAGCATCAGCCCTACACGCTTGCGCTGGCCACCAAGATGGCAAAAGTTGCCGAGAGCGAGAATCTTGATCTGCTGCACGTGCACTATGCAATTCCTCACTCGATCAGCGCTATCCTCGCGCGCGAATCTTTGAAGCCGAAACGCTATCTGCCCGTAATTACCACTTTGCACGGGACCGACATAACTTTGGTTGGTGCAGATCGTTCATATCTCCCGATCACTCGGTACGGCATCGTGCAGTCGGACGGAGTGACCGCGATTTCGCATTATTTGAAAGAGGCCACAAAGGAAATTTTCCAGTTTTCCGATATTGAAGTGATTCCGAATTTTATTTGTCAGCACGATTACGCGCGGCATCCGGTTGAAGAGCTGCGCGCCTCGCTTGCTCGTAAGGATCAACCGCTATTGGTGCACGTTTCCAATTTTCGGCCGGTGAAGCGGCCGGTTGACTGCGTCGAGATCCTTAGCCGCGTTGTGAAAAGTGGCATAGATACGAAACTGGTTATGGTCGGGGACGGCAGCGAACGCACAAACGTCGAACATCGAGCGCGATGTCTTGGTGTTTTCGACAAATGCGTTTTTGTCGGCAAGCAGCCGAACATAGTTGATTACCTCTCGGCAGCTGATGTTTTGCTGTTGCCATCAGACCAGGAATCTTTCGGACTTGCGGCGTTGGAAGCTATGGCGTGTGAAGTGCCGGTTATCGCTTCTCGCGTCGGTGGGATTCCGGAAGTGGTAACGGATGGGGAGACAGGATTCCTGAGCGAAGTGGGCGACGTAGAGAAGATGGCTCAGGACGCGGCGCGGCTGTTGAATGATGAAAGGTTGCGGCGTGAGATGGGCAAACGCGCGCGCGAGTCAGCGGTGACACGTTATCGCACCGACATCGTGATTCCTAAGTATATTGAGTTTTACGAACATGTTTTGAACAAGATTGCGAAGGCCGCGGAAAGATGAAAGAGCCTTGGTTCTTTGTGCTTTGAGCTTTGTTCGTTCGTTCTTCGCCCTGGTCTTTGTAACTGCACCACTAACTACTAAGCACAAAGCACAAAGACCAAAGACCAAAGTCCAGATTCCGCTTTTTTCATCTAAATGCGTTCCATCATCATCGGCACAGCCGGCCACATTGATCACGGAAAAAGTTCTCTGGTACAGGCACTCACCGGAAAAGATCCGGATCGCTTACCCGAAGAAAAACGTCGTGGCATTACCATAGATCTCGGATTCGCCGATCTTGATCTGGGCGATGTGCGAGTGGGCTTTGTCGACGTTCCTGGCCATGAGCGATTCGTCAAAAACATGCTTGCGGGTGTTCATGGAATCGATGCGGTCGCGTTGGTAATTGCCGCGGACGAAGGCGTGATGCCGCAAACGCGCGAGCACTTCGAAATCTGCCGGCTGCTGGATGTGCGACAGGGTTTGGTGGTGCTTACGAAAACCGATCTGGTTGAAGAGGAACTGCTCTCACTGGTGCGCGCCGAAGCTGAGGAACTGGTGGCCGGATCATTTCTCGCCGCCGCGCCGGTTGTTGCTGTGAGTGCCCGGACGGGCGCTGGCTTGGAGGAATTACTCGAAGCCTTCCGCGCCATCGCGAAAAACGTTCCGCAACGCTCAGCAGATTTTGTAACGCGATTACCGATTGATCGGGCATTTACTATGAAGGGCTTTGGGCCAGTAGTAACAGGCACGCTCGTCGCTGGAGAAATTTCCGTTGCCGACGAACTGGAGTTGCTGCCGGAACGCAGCCGGGTCCGCGTGCGCGGCGTGCAAGTCCATGGCGCGTCGGTTGAGCGGGCGCTATCCGGTCAACGCACAGCCGTAAATCTGGCGGGTGTAGACGTAGCGGATATTGAACGCGGCATGGTCCTGGCGCCGATTGGTCGTTTGCCGCCCACGCAAATTATTGACGTGCAACTAAATGTGTTGCCGGCCGCGGCGAGAAGTATTCGCACACGTTCGCGTCTACGTATTCATATTGGCTCAGCGGAAGTGCTCGCACGTGTTCGCGTGCTCGAAAGCAGCGGTGAAATTTTGCCGGGAGCCACGGGGTTTGCGCAGCTTCGATTTGAAAAGCCGGTGGTAGCCTTGCATGACGAGCGCTTCATAATTCGTTCTTACTCTCCCGCGGAAACGATTGCCGGCGGATTAGTTTTGGATCCTCGCGCAACTAAACATCGCGGCCGGGAATTGTCGAAGTCGCAGGAACGCCTGCAATCGCTCTTGAGCTCGAACCGAACGGCGAAGTTGTCAACCTTTGTCGCAGGGGCCGGCGATCAAGGACTACGGCTCGCGGATATTGCCGCGCGGACCGGTTGGAACGATGAAGTTATTTCGAACGTCATTAAACACGCCCGCACACTCACAGGAGAATCAAGCTTAATAGAGGCCGAAGGCGTTCTTGTTTCAAGCGCAAATTTTGAGCGTCTGTGCACGAGCGCAGTCGAGGAAGTGAAACTACATCACCAACACGAGCCGCTGTCGCGTGGCTTGCCGCGGGAGACTCTGCGAGAAAGGCATTTCCTTCATGCCGCTCCCGAAATCTTCCGCGCGGTAATCGCACGGCTGGAGAACGATGGCACGCTGCGGATAGACAAGGATCTGCTCAGCGCTCAGGAGCACGGGCTAAACCTGTCCGTGGCTGACCAACAGTTACGCGAAAAAATTGCCGACGTTTACAAGAAAGCCGCGCTTGAAGCGCCCACGGTAGACCAGGCATTGGCGGTCGCCGGGACATCGCCGGCGCAACGATCCCATGCGCGGAAAATCCTGCAGTTGCTAATAGAGGATGGAACCCTGCTTCGGGTGCAGGGCGAGATGTTTTTTCACTGCCAGGCGATTGGGGAACTCAAGCGTCTTTTGAGCCGATATGGCTCGGAACATGAGCCCGACCGACTCATCGACGTACCAAAATTCAAAGAGCTGGCGGGCGTTTCTCGTAAATATGCTATTCCGCTGCTGGAGTATTTCGATAGCGTGCGTGTTACTGTCCGTGGGGCCGACAAGCGCATTATTTTAAAGTGACTACGGGGCGGTTACCCGACCATGAGGGAGGGTTCGAACGTTTCCAGCAATGCCCTCCTGATGCTCAGGCCACTGCCCTTTTAAGCGTGCGCATCTGCGGTTGAAAGACTTGCGTTCCGCGATGCGTGGCGTTAACATGCTGAGCACATTATCCGTATTCGGCTTTTTCCCATAAACCTTCATAGCGACTCAATTGCCGGAGGGTACAATGAAAATAAAAGAGTTGTTGGCAGCGCTGGTGGGTTTAGCTGCAGCCGCTGGTGCGATCTACTACTTCTACCGGTTCGTGACTTTCACCGATGCTTCGGGTGGTCACTCTTATGGATGGATCGCCCTGGGTTTGGCAGCCGTTGCTTTCGTATGTGGGTTAATCTACTTCCTGGGTCATGTGAATCAGGAAGAAGAGATCCACATTACCCAGTAGCTACGCTGCCATATCTTTTGTTCGCACCGCGTTGAATCTGGTTTACCGACAAAGCCGATTTGGCTTAACTGTAGTCTATTGCCGAACATAAATTGACGCCGTTTGTGCACAGTAGCGGCTTGTCGCGTGCCCAAACGGCGCTTAGTTTGTTAGCGCCCCTTTAAATTCTAGGAGAAACGAATGTTCGTCGCTTCAATGTTATTGTTTGCACAGGTGGACACGACTTTTAATAAGCCCGTCTACTTCATACCGGTCTTCCTCGGAATGTTTCTGGTAGGAGCAGTGTTATCTCTGGTAGCGGCTGTGCTCGGCTTTGCGCGTGCTCGAGCGTTTGGCCCATCTGCAAGGTGGTTTTCCTTCGCCGCTGTGTGCCTGCTCCTGTTTCACATTCAAATCCTCGCAATCGGTTTCGGGGCCATAAGCAACGACACGGGTTTCGCCGCAAGCATGGTGGCGTTCTTTAATCTCTTCATAATTTTGGGTGCCTTCTGCGCAATCATGGGCTTTATTAAATTGACGAACCCACGTTAAGGCCAAACAAACTTTTGGTTGTCGTTCGGTTGTTCATCGGTTTCTTCCCGAATAAGACGACCGCCTACCGGGGCATCGCACGGTTCGAATTCGCTTGATGCTAAAGAAAGTTTTTGTAATCGCCGCGCTCACAATTATCGTGAGCACGGCATTTTTATTGTTTCGCGGGCTGAGTCGCAGCGACAATTTGCGTGCAAATGTGTTTGTGCGTACCCGCGGCACCCAATTCGTGATTGCCGGTAAGCCGTTTCGTTTCGTGGGCGCAAACGTTTCGGTGATGTATCGCGACGAAGATCGCGCGCGCATGCCAGAGACTTTGCGGCAGGCGTCGCAAGCAGGCATTCGCGTCGTGCGCGTATGGGCTTCGGGCGAGGGTGGGCCAGGAGACGTCGGACCGGTCGGCGTGGATTCCGCCGACTGGCCCCGCACGCATCCATTGCGCTGGGCTCCGGGCAAATGGAACGAAGAAGCGTTGGTGCACTTGGACAATGTTATTGCGGAAGCTAAACGGAATAATCTCCTGGTGCAACTCTGCCTGGTGAATTGGTGGCGGGATACCGGGGGCGTCACGCAGTATTTACGTTGGGCCGGCATCACAGATGCGGCGGACGAGAAGTTTGAATTCGGCATCAACACCGAACGCGCGATGCTGTTTTACACTAATGAGGAAACGAGGAGACTGTATCGCGAGCATCTGGAAAAACTGGCCACCCGGCGCAATAGCCTGACCGGCGTTCTCTATCGTGACGATCCAAATATTTTTGGTTGGGAATTGATGAATGAAGCTCAGTCAGTAACGGGTCGATGGGAAGAACGGCGAAACTGGATTGCGGAGATGAGCACGTATTTGAAGTCGCTCGATCCCAACCACATCGTTACTCCGGGCGATTGGGGTTATCGCACGGCGGCGGAAAGGCGCGAGTGGCTGCGGGACCATCTGTTGCCGAATGTTGATTATTGCGACGTTCACCACTACCCGCGGCCTGACGCAGATCTGTTTGTCGATTCTCCCGCCGCCCTGCGGGACTTCATCGATAACCGCGCCGCCGCGGCCCTCTCGATTCGGAAGCCACTCGTGCTTGGAGAATTCGGAATGGGCGTAGAGGGCTACGAGGGTTTTTCGCAGGTGGAATGGTATCGCGCATTCTTTGAGGGCAATATTAGCGCTGGCACGGCCGGCGCCATGTTCTGGATTCTGACGCCGGATCCGCATCGCGGCTATGGAATCACTCACTCCAACGGTCGCGATAGCGGTGTGCTCCAGCAAGTAACTCGCGCTTCGCAAATGTTTGCCTCGCTCACGTCGGCTGATCCGCCTCAAAGGCTGACTGACCCTACCCGGCACCTGGTGCCGCGCCAGTTTGCGTGGGAGCGCCCCGAAAAAGATCCGGCCACGCCGCCACTGATAATCGTGAGGGAAGACAAGTCAATTCTTTATCGCTTCAAGCCGCTGATGGCGACTAATGAGCGCTTCGAAAAGGTGGGAGGCGGCCCCGGATACATTTGGGGATTTGGTGTCGGTCATCTCGAATACACGGTTCCGGCGCGCGCGGATCGTCGCCGCGTCAGCGAGATAATCGTGCGCGCGCATATTCAACCGGTGCTGCCAATCGACGCGAACCCGCAATGGATCAAGACCCGCGTGACGCTTTTTGTGAATGGAAAGAACTGCGGGTCCCGCTTAATACCGGTCGAGCCGAAGGGCCTGCCGATTATTCAGGAGTGGAGAGTCAATAGCTACTTAGTTCGCCTGAGCGCGATGCGCGGCCAATCGATTGCGATTCGCTTCGCAGTGACGGCTGAATCTGATTGGCTCTACGGAGTTAACATTTCAAACTGGCCGGAAGGCTACGATTCACACGATGCGAAGCCGATCGAGGTTGAAGTGCGTCGGTAGCCGATCGTGCAAAATAGTCCGCAGATTTCGCAGATTTCAGAGATTAGAATGCGCGCATTAAAATCGCAATCTGCGGATAAATCCTTGCTGGCTTTAGCGAACGCTATTTTTTCAAATGGCGATCAAGAAAGTTTGCACTCGCGCGGTAGGCTCGCAGCCAATCCTCATGTTTCAGAAAATCGTGTATCTCGTCAGGAAAGATTAACTGCTCAAACTCCACACCTTGATTCCGCAGCGCCTCGACCAAGTGAACCGTTTCACTGAACGGCACATTGCGATCGTCGTCGCCGTGAATTAAGAGCACTGGGGAACGCCACGTCTTCATTGAAGCCAGCGGCGATGATTCAAATGCGAGACGGGCCGCATCGGGTTTTGCCCGTGGATCATACTCGGGAACGAAATTACGGATTACGATGTTCCAGTCGTGAACGCCGTGCATGTCAACCCCCGCCGCGAACAGATCGGAAGCGCGCGCCAGTCCCATCGCCGTCAGATAACCGCCATACGAGCCGCCCCAAAGCCCAATCCTGTGTGGGTGAACGTCCGGGCGATTGCGCATGTAAATGCCCGCGCCCATCACGTCGTTGAATTCACTGCCCCCGGTGGCACCGTAATTCAAAGCCTCGCGAAATTCCATGCCGTAGCCGATCCCGCTGCGGTAGTTCACTGACAGAACAAGGTAACCTCGGTTCGCAAGGTACTGATTCATCGCGTAAGCGTTTCGGTAGTAGTACATGTAATTCCAACCGAGAAGCATCTGGCGCCGCGAGCCGCCGTGGAAAAACAGCACAGCAGGGTGGCGCTTCGTCTTATCGAGGTTTGGCGGCAAGAATAGTTGTCCATGGATTTTCATGCCGTCAGCGCTGTCAAAGACCACTTGCTGAGGTTCAACCAGAGAGCTTTCCGGAAACTCAGCCGGTATCGACGCAGGTGCGAGGTCGCGCGTCTGAGTGCCAATCAGGATCGCAGCCCGACCGGGGCGGCGCGCATCCGAATGGAAGAAAGCGACCGCCTTTCCATCGCTGGTTGCAACCGGAGACCATTCGATTCCGTTGCCTCTGGTGCTTCCTGTGATTGCAGCCGGCTGCTGACCGCCAGCCGCCGGCACGCGCCAGATGTGCCTGCGATCGATGTCCGCCTGATTCGATGAGTAAATGATCTCATTTCCATCAGGGCTTGCCGACACATGTTCGACTTCAAACTCTCCAGGCGTTAATAGAACTGGTTTAGCGCTGCGCGAGGTAGAAGAAACAGAAACAGAATAGAGGTGTGTCCAGCCATCCTTCTCCCAGGGGAACACGATTCGATCGTTAGACGACCAGACCAGTTGATCTTCCGCGACAATGTTTCTAAAAACACTGCCCGCGTCTTTGTCGGCTTTCCATATCTCGCGGCCTATGCCTGTCTCAACGTTAGCAACTCGAATTGACCAGGGCTCACCGCTCCGTTTAGGGGCAAACGCCGCCGCCTCGCGTGATGCAGGCAGGCGAATGAAAGCAACCTGTTTGCTATCGCGTGACCAGACCGGCTCACTGTCACGATCAACGCTCGGATCGAGGTAGCGCACAGTGTTCGCGCCGACCTCGTAAACACCAATAAAAGTGTGATCGCCGCGGCTATTGACGAAGACGAGTTTTGAGCCGTCGGGCGACCAGTGAAGTGAACTGCTGCGACCCTTCGATTGGACCAGCGCGGCCGGCTTGTCGCTGCCGTCGATACTTACCCACCAAATATTGCGTTTGGAAATGTAGGCGACGCGATCACCCTTCGGCGACACGGCAGCGGAGTGTCCTTCGGCCAGTTGGCGCGGCGCCGTTCCATCGAGCGAGACGATCCATAGCAGTTGTTTTTGTTCATCTGTCGCGCTGCGCGGATTCGGACTCTCGCCGAAGTTATCCAGGTCGCCGCCGCGCGTATAAATAATCGCCTTCGCGTCTGCGGTCCAAACCAGTTCGCCCAGCTCATCGCCGTCGTCGCCGGTATAGGAAGTCAACTGCCTGCCCTTGTAATCCGGAGCGCTCGCAACCCAGATGTTCCGCGAGCCTTTCGCCATCTGCACCCATGCCACGCTGGCTCCAACCGGTGCCGCTACCAGGCCCGATGTAAAGGGCGCGCTCATCACTTGTTCGAGCGTGAATTTAGATTGATTTTGAGCGGTGATCGGGGTTGGAGCGACGAGGAAACAATAAAACAGAGCGATGATGAATAATTTCTTCAAAAGTGACCTCCTGATTGTTCGGAGAAAGGTTGGGCGCCAATAAGAGAGGGGGCAAGCCCGCCTTCCTGACCCCGAGCTGATTAGAGTTGAGACTCTATCGCAGCGGGAAAGGCTTTCAAGGTGAAAGCAA
>DATLBQ010000278.1:0-16292 GCA_035526805.1 Pyrinomonadaceae bacterium | reverse complement strand
CGAAAGGTGCAACTGCTCAATCACTTTTGAAGGAGCTGATTGTCGCTGACGCGATCATCGAGCGATTTGAGATGATCGAGCCGAGCCTCCACGACATTTTCATTGAAAAGGTGATGGGAAACGCATGAACAAGTTATGGGCGGTAATAAAGCGTGAATATCTGCAACGCGTGCGCAGCAAGATGTTTATTCTCATGACAGTTCTCGGACCCGTCGTAGTATCCCTCTTTGGAATCGCGCCGGCCGTTATTTTCAGCATCAATGCCGGCGAGCCGATGAGGATCGCGGTGGTAGACCAAACAGGCAGGTTGTATTCAGGCTTCTATAATTCCTTAATGGCTGAAGCTGAAGATGCTGATTCTGAAACGACTGCGGTTGACCGAAAGTCGGCAAATGAAAACTCGAGCGAGCGGTTCCAGACAATGGGCAATGAACCGGAGGAAATCCCAGGACTTCAGCCGGTAGCTATCGGCGGACGTTCGTTGGATGAAGTCAAAGCCGAACTTGATCGGCGAGTGGGCGCTAAGGAGCTTGACGGTTACTTAATCCTGCCGCCGGATCTGCTGGAGAGTGGCGACGCTGAGTTTGTTTCTCGCAATACGGGAGACGTTTTCACCAGGAGATTGCTGCAGCGCGCCTTGAGTCGGGCGGTAAGTCAGCAACGATTGATCGACGCCAATATCAACGTTAGAACCGTGGAAGCAATGTCCAAACCGGTGGAACTCGAAGCTACCCGGATTGGCGCGAGGGACCGCAAACGCGATTCTGGAGAAGCCTTTGCTCTCGTGTTTGCAGTTGGATTTATCATGTATCTGACGATCCTGCTGTATGGTCAGGTGATACTGGGAGCGGTAATAGAAGAGAAGGAAACACGAATCGCTGAAATCCTATTTTCGTCGGCGAAGCCGTTTACCATCATGTTGGGCAAGCTCATTGGCGTCTTTTTGGTGGCCCTGACGCAACTGACGATTTGGGGATTGGCTTTGGTAGCGTTCACGGTTTATGGCGTGGGAATGCTGGCTACGCGCGGAATGACGGTGCATATTCCGGCAATTCCGCCAGGTTATTTTGTTTATTTTGCCCTGTTTTTCCTGATGGGTTATTTCATTTATTCGACCATCTATGCGCTGGTGGGCTCGATGGTTACCACGGCCCAGGAAGGAGGACAGCTGGCGATGCCGATAATCTTGTTATTGGTAATTGGCTTTTACTTGTTCCTTCCGGTCAGCCGCAGTCCGGATTCCCAATTTGCTTTTTGGGTTTCCATGATTCCGTTTTTTGCACCGATAACAATGCCAGTGCGAATTGTGGCCCAGACGCCACCTTTTTGGGAGATTGCCTTGTCATTGTTAGTGGGCTTTGGGAGCGTCACACTGCTGACCTGGTTGGCAGCACGAATCTACCGCGTTGGCATGCTGATGTCGGGAAAGAGAGCTTCGATTCCCGAAGTAATCCGCTGGGTGAGACAAGCGTAGAACCGAGAAGCCGACCATAAATCTACGCTCCCGTCTATCACGGTTTTTTCAAGAACTTCAACTACCTGCATCTACGAAGACCAGTTTAAGAACAGAGAGGAGTCACAAGGGACATGGGAAGCGATCAAGATGAGTTCCGTTCCCATCAAATACATGATCTTCATCAACAAGATGGACTGGAGTGGGGAGACGAAACCGTTTTACCCACCTAAGATCTTCTATGAGGGTTTCCTCAAAGAAGGCTCAGGGAAATGCAAGCCATATAAAAACGTCAGCTTCTAGAGTTGTTACCGCTGACTCGCTCTCGTATTCTTACCAAGAGTTTGTGAGAGAACAAATCGGCGGCTGGCTTAGTGTCTATCGAGATCGAAAAGAAATATCGCCTGACCAGTAAACAGCGCGAAGAAGTATTGCGGCGCTTACCGAAAATAGGCGCCAAACGATCCGGCGAAGAGTTTGAAGAAAACACGCTGTATGCCGGTGAAGCTCTGAACCTGGCTCGTGCGGTCCTGCGCCTCCGCCGCGTCGGCAAACGCGCCATCCTCACGTACAAAGAACGCTTCCCCACACGTTCCGATATTAAACACCAGCGCGAAGACGAAACTGCCGTTGCAGATGCGGAGGCGATGGAGTTGATCCTCGAAGCACTGGGATTTACTGCAGCATTGGTCTACGAGAAGCGCCGCGAGACCTGGAGGCTGGGAAAGACTGAGATCGTTATCGATGAGCTCCCTTTTGGATTGTTCATGGAAATTGAAGGCACGGAGGCTGCGATTCTAGACGTCGAAAACCAACTCGCCCTCAAACGCTTACGCGCCGAGACAGCCACCTACCCGCAACTTACTTTGAAGCACGGCACCCTTCATGGCAGCGTAATCGAATCTCGCTTTCCACAATACGAATAGACCACAGTTACAATGTGATAATTCAGGGCCGACCACAGTTGAGTGGACAATAGACCTAAAGACCGGGTGACTATTGCTTTACGCGTTTCCAGCCTCACACCTCCAAGCTACCGAATCCAACGTCTCACTTTGGCCAAATTCTGTCTGCTTAACAGTCACAATTTCCGTCACGTACTTCCCGCACCCTCGAAACCAGCAACAAAAGCAAAGTTTTTGTGGTAATTGCCACGCGGCACGTCGGTTGAAAGAGAGGCGATGCGTTTATCCCCCAAACCGAGCACAAAAAGGGGAATGACGATGACTCTGATAGTGATGATAATCTTCTTCTTCAACATCTACTCACGCCTCGAAGGACATTTCCAATCCCAATGATATTGATATCCTCCATCATCATAGCTACGACCGTGGCCATGATCGTTCATGAGTTGGGTCATCTGGTCGCTGCTAGATCCTGCAAGGTCGCGTGCTCGGAATTGGGATTGGGCTTCGGGCCAATGCTTTTTGGTTTTCGTTTGGGCACCACTCGCTTTAATCTTCGGGCGCTTCCGCTTGGTTCGTTCGTGCGTCTCGACGGCACCGCATTAAAAGCGAAGTCAGCCCGGCAGCAATTGTTTGTGCATCTGGGTGGAATTCTTTTCAATGTCATTGTCGGCTGTCTCACCTATGGAACTGTTTTTGGTTGGGTGAACCTCGTGCTCGCCGCCGGCAATCTGCTGCCGCTATATCAACACGATGGTTGGAAATGTGGTCTGGTAATAATGCGTCGCTTAATGCCACGCAAGAGCCAGCCAGTGGAGCGAGCTTTTACTTTTTCAGGCGGGTTCGTGAGCGTCGCGATTGTCGCCGCAATTATTCGATTTTTTGCTTAGGCTGTGAGGAGTTCAGCCGCGAAATGACGCGGGATGAACGCGGACCAGAAGTACAAGTAAACAAATTAGAAGCGATAGAATTGACGCGGTAAATTGCGCGGCAATAGGTTTGAAGGGCTTAGCGCGAGTTCCCGATTCGGTGTGAGCTGTTCCCAACATGGATATGTGGGCCGGTTGCGACACCGGCTATGCTCGTACGAAAAGCCAAAAAAGGTATTTCTTCGCTGGTCAGAAATTTGATCAACGCCTTTCCTTCGACGCTGTCAGGATGTAAGCCCACATCCATGCCATTGCGATGATCGAGTCCCCAGCGAGTGTGCAGCTGCGACTGACCCATAGCGGTGGTTGGCAAGGGGCGTTTGAATCGGGACAAAAAGAAGTTTTCCACCCTGCCGGAATCAGAAATTTTCCAACGGCCTGAGCCTGCTTCCACGGCAGCAGGAGAATCTTGCCTGCGGGTTTCGCTGCGTTCGATCCGTATCACGCGCGCGGCATCGAGAAATGTCGAAACGTTACCTCGCGTGTACCAGATGCCGTCAGGCATCTGTGTGACGTCATCGACCTGCATACGCCGGCCACCGGCCAGATGGACCCAAACTGTCGGCTCACTTGACACCGCTGGCGCCTGTGAAGCTTCGGTCGTGCCTTGTGTGCTGGGCTTGTCTACCTCCGTTTGTTCTCTGGATAGGGCGATCGCATCGGGCCGCCTCTGTACTGCAGTTTGCCCGGAAGCAAAAGCGAACGCTAGCAGAACGATAAGAACTGCTCCGGAAGTTTTCTTTACTAGTAGCATAGGTATCAAAACATCGATTAGTCGGACTGGGATAAACTGACTAACAGGAAACTTAGTTCACGTCTTAGGCGCGAAATAGCCAATGCGCGTGTGCGTTTGGTAAGACGGATTGGTGGCTTCCACGCGAACCCGACGGAACCCGCCGTCGCGCGTTTTGTTTTGCGGCGTATAGTAGAGCGCATACTGATGGCGCAGTTCCTCGGCAACTTCCGCGTAGGTTGCTTCCAGCGCATCAAAGTTTTTGGGTTTGTACAACCTGCCACCGGTGGCCTCGGTAAGCTGCGCCAGCATCTGCTCACTCTGATCCAGTGCCTGCAGTCCCATCTTCAAATCATCAATTTGAAGTTTATTGAAACGCTGGGAGGCGTCTGTGCCGCGCGTAAGGGAGTCAAGATCCGCGAGTTTTGCTGCACGTGAGATTTCGGTGTTACTGACGACGTAGACCGTAACCTGTGCTTCGAGCAGGGCCCTGGCCGCATTTTCCAATGTCGTACCCCGGCCGCTATCGATGCCGTCGGTCAATACGATTACCGCACGGCGTGATCCAGATGAGCCATACTGTTCACGCGCTGCAAGTAACAAAGCATCATTGAAACGGGTGAACATGCCCGGAACGATTCGGGTTAGAGCGCGTTGCAACTGGAACCGGCTCTTCGTCCAGTTCTGAAGCAATTGAACTGAGTCGTCAAACTTGATCAGACTGATCCGATCATCGGATCCGAGGCGCTGAGCAAAACCCTCCGCGGCACGACGAAAATCATCCAGATTGCGGGCCGTCGACGAGGAGGTGTCCACCATCAGAATGGCATCAACCGGTACCTGCCGAAGCGCCAGGTCTCGCAGCGGCTGTTCGTGGTTGTCCTCGAAAACACGAAAATCGTCACGCGCTAACGCAGATACCAGACGTCCCTTGTCATCACGAACGGTCACCGGCAGCATCACTTCAGTTGTTTCGACTGAGATCACGTCGCCGGGAGCGATTTCCTGTTCGGCTTTCGAGGCTGGCGCCGGAGGGGCAGGTGGAGGTTCTCCCAGGCGATCAATCCACGAAGGTGTCGGGGAAGCTGTTGCCCTAACGCTGGACTTCTGACGTTTGGGTGAACCCGAAGCGGGTGTTTTACGGGCACGAGTTTGCGCGCCAGCGGACAAGGATGACGCGCTAGCGCCGAACATCGATAAGGCCGGGCCTATCGCCACTGCTAAACATAGAAGCAGTCTGATGGCGGCAGATTGTTTATCGCCGAGGGGTACCATTAAAAGTAGGCTGGCTTCTGGTCTCGCTGGTCTCGCCAGTTGCAGTCTTCATTGCCGATAGTATTTTTTCGCTAACGCGGTGCCTGCGAAGTTCGGCAAGTTTTTCGGGAGACAAATCAAATTCTACGGGAGACCGTTCGATGCGTCTGATGATTGTGCCTTCGGAAAACCCGGCTTCGATCAGCTCTACAATCGAATCGTTGGTAAGGGTCGCGACTTTTTCAAGTTTAGGAACAGCTCCGGCTTCTGCCGGTGGACGAAGAATGCGAACGGTTGCACTGCCGGTCGTAATAGTATCGCCACCGCTGGCACTGTTGCCGCCTTTGCTGCGCGTGCTGCCGTGAAACCCTCCGCTTGATCCGAAAATATCAGTGCTATTGTCCGGGGCGGAGTTTCCCGCGGGTCCGCCTTGCTTATCAATGTTTTGAGCGTCGTTGCCCTGACTGAAAAAAGCTTCATCGTTCCAGCTGTCGTCGAAATCAAAACCCTGCTGGCGCGCGAGCATCGCCAAAATAATCCTTTCACTGACGCCCGACCGCTTCAAATCAATCATGCGCTCCGTTGATAGATCGAACCTGGTGGCACGTGAGCCGATAATCGAGATAATGGTTTTTTCTTTGAAGTTGGCTTTGACGAGTTTAACTACGGCTTGATTCGTCAGGGGACCATTGGAGGCTGTTTGTGCCGATAAACTGACGCAGCACACACCGAAACAAACAAGAATCAGCAGAGTGCGGTTAAGAATAAAAACTTTCATGGTCTTTCCTCTGGCGGCGTCGGGCGGGTAGCACGTGCGGCGGGGGCTGTCGGCAAATCCTTTTGTTGAGGACCCGCGCCCTTTTTATACCGTTGACCGATTCGCCTGACGTAATTTTGTGTCTCCTGAAACGGCGGCACGTTGTTACCGTAACTGATAACCCGCCCTTCGCCGGCATTATAGCTCGCCAGTGCAAGATCTACTCGCCCTTTAAACATAGTCAACAAGTCTTTCAAATATTGTGTGCCGCCGCGAATGTTTTCGGCGGGATCGAAGGAATTTCGCACTGCAAAGCGCCGGGCTGTCCCGGGCATAAGCTGCATCAGTCCGCGCGCGCCCTTGGGGCTTACAGCGCGCATTCGGAAATGCGACTCCTGTTCAATGACCAGAAAGACCAGATAAGGATCGACGCCGAATCGGCTGCCGTTTGTTCTGATCGCTTGATCAATCGCGGGGTTGCCCGAAGTCCACCCGCGCTCCTGCCAACCGGATTGATTTGGTTCGCCGGGCAGTTGACGCTCAATGCGGCCAATGCGCGAACGCTCCAGGAAGCTCACAAGATTTCCACGCTGGTACCAGGCGCCGTCTGATGTCTCCTTCACGCTATCAACTTTGAAGCTGGCGCCGCCCACGAGGTAGATCCAGGTTGGGACTTCCGACTGCGGGGCGGCCTTAGACTCCGAGATAGCTGGGGGTGTTCCGGGCTTCGTTTTAGATTCTACTCTGGCAATAAATACGGGCTCAATCGATTTCACTTTTCGGCTGGCCATTTGAGTGACGCCAGCACGACTGAACCAAACTTCTTCGCCGCGCCACCAGGCCTCGTCCACGTGCAAGGTGCCGCCGTCGGCGAAGCTGATCAACTTACCGTTGGGCAGTCCTTGATCCAGGCTGGTATTCGCCGGCTGGGATATTGCAGGTTTCGGGTTCTGCAATCGCCCGCGCGAACGCTTTTGCGCCTGCACGCCAGGCATAATGCCGGCAATTAGCGTGATGCCGATAACTAAGAACCTGGTGTAGTGAAACTGTTTATTCATTACTCGTCCCGCGGACAGGATGCCTGAACAGATTAGCACAGCTGCTAGATCGCAATTGCACCTGCCTGTGCGGTTATGCCAACTTTCGCTGGATGTGATTCAAAAGAATGAGTCACGCCAAAGTAGTTCTTCCACGCAAGGTCGATCAACTCTCGAGTAAGTCGCAAGGCGCGGCCTTCGAATACACAAAGATCACTGACGCGATTCAGAAGATCGCGCGGTTCACAAGACTTCATCGGCCGTGCTTCATGGCTATATTTGCCGAGAACATAATCCAGAGTGTCCTTGTCGAGTTTTATTCCCTTTGCCGACGCCGCTCGCTTGAATATCTCAATGTAGGCTGAAGACGTAGGCATCTCAACGCGAGCGCGATAGGCCATGCGCCGAAGGAAAGCTTCATCCATGATGCTGCCTTCCTCAAGGTTGGTGGAAAAAACCAACAACTGCTCAAAAGGCACTTCCAGCTTTTTGCCGTTGGTAAGTGTCAAAAAGTCGACACGCCGTTCGAGCGGCTGGATCCAGCGGTTAAGCAGTTCGCGTGACGACACCGCCTGGCGGCCGAAGTCGTCGATTACCAGGGTTCCACCATTAGCTTTCATTTGAAAAGGAGCATCGTAATATTTTGATGTGCCCAACCAGGTCAAGCTTGCATTGTCGAGTGTCAATTCGCCGCCGACCATAATCAGCGGTCGCTTAATTTCTATCCAGCGGCGATCATACTCGAGCCTGGTAGGCTTTTTCTGAAATGGATGATGATGGTTTGGATCGTAGATACGAATGATTTGGCCGTCGACTTCGATTGCGTAAGGTATCCAGATTGAGCCGGAGAGCGCCGCGTTTATGCGCGCGCAGACAGCGGTCTTACCGGTACCGGAAGGGCCCGTCAGAAAAAGGGAAGAACGCGAATTAATCACGCAGCCAAGCGTTTGAAGCAATGACTCTGGCAGGACCAGATCGCTAAAAGCGGAACGAATGGTATCAAGCGACACGGGGCGGGAAGGCGTGGCTTGCAGGCGGATCATGTAAGTGTAGTCTGCAAGAGATACCGGCGCTGGTCCCCGGTAGCCATTATGGACCTCGAGACGTAACAGACTTTCCCAGCCAGGATCGAGCATCGCATAACGCGTGACACCTACCGCGCTTTGCAGACGCATCTCGATTAGTTTTTCCCGGTACAGACTGTAGAGGATTTCCTCGGTTAGCGCGCTGGGGAGGTGCAGCTTTTCCGCAACGACTGCCGAGGTGGCGTCGGCAAGCGTAGCGACATACTTGAGGGCGAGATCTCTTAGTAAAGCATCAGACACGCCGGTCTCTTCCAGATCCTCCGGCAGTGGCGGGCCGAGGCTTTCAATCTCCGCACGTGTTAGAAAGCTCAGGTGTCCCATTATTATAACTACTTCCTCGGCGAGCCAGACTTGGCCTCATTCCGGGACGGGAGCAGTGGCCAGCGCCTGAGCGGCGATCAGTGAGCGTCTGGCTTCATCAGCTTGTTCAGTCTTGTTTGATACCAGGTATAGGTTTAATAGCTTACTCAGCACTTCGGGAGAGTTTGGGGCAATGATCCGAGCTTTTTCCAAGTGCTTGATGGCTTCTTGATTGAGTCCCTGGTACCGCAAACGCTCGGCAATATTCAGCCGGCTCTTAACTTCGCCTGCAGCATGAGTAAAGCTATTAACTGCTTCGTCAAACTTACCGCGCTCGCATTGCGCCAGGCCGAGATTGTTCCAGATGCGCGGGTCGCCTGGCGCCAATTTGGCCGCGCGTTTCAAGTACTTAGTCGCGGTTTCGTAGTCACCATTCTCATAATGCAAAAAGCCGAGGTTGTTAAGGTTCTGCGAATCATCCTTCTTGATGCGCACAGCGTTTTCAAAGGATCGCTCTGCCAAATCGCGCAAGCCCTTTCGCCAATAAGCTACGCCCAGGAGAGTGCTGGCTTCGCTTAGCTTCGGATTTGCCGAGGCCGCCAGCGACAACTCGCCGATCGCGCCGTTTAAGTCATGACTATTGAGGAGAGCGCGACCCTTTTCCAGATGATCAACTGCACTTGCTGCGAGCGCCTCCGCCGCACTTTGTTTACCAGTCGTCATCATTCCCCGGCTATCCGGCGCGGTGCCGGAAGAGCTTGCTGCTGCCGTCGTGGTCTTATTCACCTGGATCCGGGGACCGGTCTCAAATCTTTTCGCGTCCTTTTCAGAGATTCGTTCGAGCTTGTTGGAATCTTTCTTTCCTTTGCCAAACAAGCGGCCGATAGCTCTGAATGGTGCCCCGAGAGCACGCGCAAAACTATTGTTCTGGGGCGCGCCGTTACCCGCAACGTGACTCACCGAATCCAGCGCTACCACCTCTTCAACTGTCATGAGAATGGCGTGAACAGTTTGCAGCGGCTGAATTGCGATGAACATCGCCACCGCCATTGCCAGGACTATTAGGGTTCGTTTCAACATAAAAAATCCGCCTTCCTATCTAGAGAAGAGGTCAATCAGGTTAAGGGCCGAGGGTGCAAGAAGCATGACAATAATCACAGGAAACAGAAATGCCGTGAGCGGGATGAGCAGCTTCAATGCTGCCTTTGCCGCCGCCTGTTCGGCGCGCTGCCGGCGCTTTGTGCGGAGGGAATCGGCAAACACTCGTACCGCCTTGCCGATGGATGAACCGAAGCGATCAGCCTGAATTAGCAGCGCCACGAAGCTACGAATGTCATCAACTCCAGTTCTCTCGGTCAGGTTCCGTAATGCCTCTTCGCGGCTACGTCCCAGCCGGATTTCCAGATTGACGAGATCAAACTCATGATGCATATCAGGATGCACGTTTTTCAACTCTTCACCGACTCGATTCATCGCGGCGTTGAGTCCCAATCCGGCCTCCACGGCGATGACCATCAGATCCAACGCGTCGGCAAGCCCCCAGGTGATGCGCTGTTGGCGGCTGCTGATTTTGCTACGAAGTACCAGGCGGGGTACGTAGAAGCCGATTGCGGCTGCGACCACTCCCCAGAGCAGAAAACTGTTTAAGGAGCTATCACGGAGAAAGCAAATAGTCGTTACCAGGCTCGGGAGACCCACGATTAACAGCAACTGAATAGCACGGAAGGCCATCGCTGCATCGGGCGAAGGATATCCCGCGTGAAGCAATTGCTTTTGCAGTTTAGCCGCTTCCACCGCAGAGATCGGCACGATCCGATTAAGGGGCTCTGCCGCCTTCGTGGTCATCGTGGTCAAGGGACTGTTTTCGATCAGCGCCAACGAAGGATCGGCGCTCTCGAGTTGCGCATTGACGACGCTGGTGGGGCGCGCCACCCCCCAGTAAATACTCATCACTGCGAGCGCGATGCAGCTAAACGTTAAGAGAACAATAAAGATCATCATGATGCAGTAATTCCTTCGTGCGCTGATCCTTTACAAACCAACACCTCAAACTTTGATGCTCAGAAATTTCCTTATCAACAACATGCCGAATATTTGCCACACAAGGGCGAAGCCAATCACATAGTGGCCTCGCTGATCTTTGACCAGCACGGCCATGTACTCAGGGTTGAAGATTGTCAGCACAAAAACAAGGGCAAATGGCATGGCACACAAAATGTATCCGGAAAGACGAGAAGCCGTTGACATGGTGCGGAAGTCTTCCATGATCTTATAGCGCTCGCGAATGGTTTGTGAAACCTTCTCAAGAATCTCGGCCAGGTTGCCACCCGTTTCCCGCTGAATGTGCATTGCGGTCACGCACAGCCGTAGATCGAGCAGCGGGATGCGCTCGGTCAGCCGGTCAAGCGCCAGTTTGATCGAAAGTCCCAGTTTCTGTTCCTCGAACGTCGTGCGAAACTCGGCGGCGATCGGATCGGGCATCTCGGAGGAGACCTGATGGAGCGCTTCGGAGAAAGCATGGCCCACGGCAAGTGAGCGGCTCAACAGGTCGAGCGTGTCGGGGAGCTGAGCATTGAAGGCATGCAGCCGCTTTTTGCGCTTCAGGCCAACGTGCAGGATGGGTAAAGCCGCGGCGAGGAGGCCCAATCCAAAAGCCGATAGACCGTTCATAACGGTGGATGCCGCGAGCGCAGCCATCAGGCCGGCGACCATACTGAATCCGAGCAGGCGACTGACGGTAGTGTGTACATCGGCCTGCTTGATCATTCGATCGAGCCTCTTTACAAAATCGAGTTTGGACAGTAAGCGGTTGATGAGTGGGTTGCCACCGATCGAGTCGGCGCGCGTTATGTGGACTTCACCTTCGTATACGCTGTCTGATTCCCTCAAAGCCTCGGCAACACGTTGCTCAAGACGCTCGTCTCGAGCATCAGCTTTGCGCGAGGCGACTAAGAAAAGCCCATACGTCAGAAACAGGAAGAAGAGAAATATTACGGTAGAAATGAGCATTTCTTACTCCTAAAAGAACGTCGGTAACTGCATGCCGTATTGCTTTAGTCTCTCCGCAAAACGTGGGCGGATGCCGGTGGTGCGGAAACGGCCGATAACCTTACCAGTACCGTCGACGCCGGTACGTTCAAATTCAAAGATTTCCTGCATGCTAATGGTCTCGCCTTCCATGCCGGTAATCTCAGCTATTGAAACGATGCGACGCGTGCCATCAGTAAGCCGCGCCACCTGGATGACCAGGTTCACTGCTGACGCAATCTGCTGGCGCATCGCCCGCTCTGAAAGTTTCATTCCGGTCATTTGGACCATCGTTTCAAGACGGCCAAGAGCGTCCCTGGCTGTGTTGGCGTGGATCGTCGTTAGTGAGCCGTCATGGCCGGTGTTCATCGCCTGAAGCATGTCGATGGCCTCGCCGCCGCGGACTTCGCCGATAACAATGCGGTCCGGGCGCATGCGCAGGGTGTTGCGGACTAAATCGCGTTGCGTGACCTCGCCTCGGCCTTCAATATTGGGAGGACGAGTTTCCAGACGCACCACATGCGGCTGTTGCATTTGCAATTCCGCTGAATCTTCAATCGTCACGATGCGCTCGTCGGCAGGAATATAGGCGGAGAGAGCGTTTAATAGCGTAGTCTTGCCGGCTCCCGTGCCCCCCGAAATGATGATGTTCAAGCGCGCTCGTACACACATTTCAAAGAGGATGGCGATCTCTTTCGTCAAAGCGCCGTTCTCAATAAGCGCAGGCATCCGCAAAGGGTCGGCGCCAAAGCGGCGGATGGAAAGAACTGGGCCGTCGAGAGCAAGCGGCGGAATAATGGCGTTGACGCGCGAGCCATCAGGCAGGCGAGCGTCAACCATCGGCTGCGCCTCGTCAATCCGACGACCGACGGTGGAAACGATACGCTCAATTACTCGCCGCAGATGTTCGTCGTCTTTAAAACTGATGGCAGTTTTTTCCAGCTTACCGCGTCGTTCGATGTAAATGCTGGAATAGGAATTAACCAGAATGTCTGAGATGGTGTGATCAGCGAGCAAGGGCTCTAATGGCCCAAGACCGAATAGCTCGTGATGGACCTCGCCGACCAGCCGGTCGCGCTCGAGGGTCGAGAGCGCTGTGTTTTCGGCTTGTAGCAGTCCCTCGGCCAGACGCGAAACCTCTGCGTGAACGCGGTCGGGTGAGAGCGCGCTGAGTTTCGCTAAGTCCAGACGGGTGACGATCGCGCGGTGAAGTCGCGCCTTCATTTCCTGAAAGACCTGGTTAACGTCCTCAGCCGCGGCCACCGCGCCGGTGCCGTTGCTGTTAGGATCTTTGATGTATCTCTCTCGAAGCGCCATGGTGTTCCTTTTTGTTTCTAAGTCGTTTACGTAGTTACTTTGCTAAAAACATCGCTACCTGGTGATGCTGGATTAATGCGCTCGCCTCACGATGATTCTCCAAGCAATTTGTGAAGTTCAAGCGGCGCGGTGGAGCGCTCGCGGTTAAATATCGTTAATTTTTTACGAGGCGGTGCAGCAGGTGTGTGGCCGTTACCGGACACAAACGCCGCGATGCGCCTAATCTCCGCAGTTATTTTCGAGGAGGGTTCCGCCTGTACCAACGGCCGGCCCAGATTGATGGAATCCATCACTTTCCGGTAATCGTTTGGCACAAACCCTATGAGCTGCTCGCCCAGGTGCGCTTCGACCTTTTGCAACTGTACATCGATGCCTTTGCTCCAGCGATTGACCACTACGTGGACTTTGTCGCGCCGATAGTCCAGTCGCTCGAACACTTTAAGTGCGCGCTTGGTGGCGCGAATGCCGGGAATGTCCAGGGTTAGGACCACCAGGATATCATCGGCGAGATCGAGAGCCGCCACCGTAACCGAATCGAAGGTGTGTGGCAGGTCGAGCACGATGCATTCATACCGCTGCCGCAGGAGATGCAGAATCTCAGAAACATCCTGTGGTTTGATGTCCTCGGCCTCGTGAGCTTCGAGCGGCGCGGCCAGCACGGTCAGGTTTGGGGAGTGCGGCGTAACCAGACTAGTCATTAGCGAGTCGTCCAATCGCGCGCGATTGTTTACGAAGTCGGCGACCGAGTACTTGGGGTCGATTCCCAAAAACGACGCCGCATCTCCGGCTTGCAGATTAAGATCCACCAGCAACGTAGAAACGCCCATCGCTGCGGCCAGGTTCGTCCCAAAGAATGAAACGCCCGCGCCGCCCTTGCCGGAGAATACGGCCACGATGCGGCCGTGACTCTTCGAAGAGCTTTCTACGCCGGCTTGTAACTCAACAACGCGGTCAATGACACTTCGGAATTCGTCGGGGATAATCGGAAGCTGGATAAACTCGCGCGCCCCCGAACGCATGCTGCCCAGGATTAACGCAGGCGAGGCATCACGCGCGGCGCAAATGATGGCCGTGTCGGGAGAAACCGCGGCAAGCTGCTTGATCAAGGCAAACTCTTTTTCCGAACTGTCCGGACCTACGATGATGATCGCCGCCGATGGATGCAGGCGGTTGACGTCGGCAACCATCTGTTCGGAGCTATGACAATCAGCCAGCAAGTGTGTGCGTCCGCTACCTGCGAGGGCATCCCTTAGTTCGTCGGAAGATTCGCCGGTTTTACTCAGCGTTATGAATGTTAGTGGGTGCATCTTATTGACTCTTCTATTAAGGCCTTGATCGTATTTATTCCTGTGTTCTACGGACAGGTGACTCCGGGTATCGTTCCTGCACTCTCACCCACCACTGTTGTCTGGTAAGGTGGCATATTAATAACCCTTGCTCCGACAGCGAAAGTGTAGTTATAAGTCACAATCTTGACGGATACCGTTCCCTGCGCCACCCCGAAGTCGGCAGAGTAATCGACCTGAATATTAGCGGTCGTAAGACCGTTTACAAGTGGCGCCGAGCCGGCCGTCGGCGTCCCATATAAGACGACATTCTTGACGCGTTCGAGGCTGGTAGCAGAATTCAAACACCCGGCGAGGTCCGGTTTACACTGGGTAGCGGCGTAACGTGCACCGCGCCGGGTAGACTCAACCAGCGCGTTGTGGGTAAAGAACAAATGCCCACCGGAGATGATGGCCACAATCATCATGAGAAAGAACGACGCCGTGATTGCAAATTCCACGATGGCTGTGCCGCGTTCCGAGTATTTCTTAGAGTGCTGCTTCATTTGCCGAAAATTCCTGGCTGGGGCCCGCGAGTTATGGTACGTAGCGCATTTCGGTGCCCGGTTTCAGTGCAAAATAAAAGGTTGAACTTGCTTTTCCCGTCATGGTTGCCAGATTCCAGACTCCCGCCTGATGTGTGTAGCCTGTGATCTCCACCCTAAAATACTTAATCGGCCCGGCAGTAAGTGCCGGCACGCAAGGCACTGAGAAATTGTCACAAATGTTGACGTTAGCGGGTGTCAGTCCGACGACTACGGGCGGTGTTGTGGAACAGGGTGCTACAGCACGGTTCTTGCAGCCATAAACGACCAGATTCCGGACCTCTGTCTTGGCCGCAGCAATTTCGGTTGAACTACCGCTAATCAGAATGTTTTTTGGTACCGTTGAAAGATAACGCGCTCCAACGTCGGTTGCCTTAGCCAACGTCGTGTAGGTGTAGAACAAGCGGCCCAACTCGGCGGTTCCCACGAATAGAATCAGCAGGATCGGAAATATTATCGCCAATTCAATTGTCGAAGAACCGCTCTCACGCCGGGCAATCCGACTTAGCCTATCTTTCAAGTTTGTTAGGATATTAATTGGGTTCATATCCTTGCCTCACTTGTAAAGGACTGGAGTAGTCAGAGGGGCAGTGCATGAGACACTTCCGGTAGCTGCGACGTTTGCCAAACCTACATACTCGACTGACATGTATCCGCAGGGAGGATTGGTATCGCAGTTGCCATTCACCACAAACATTTGGCTTTTCAAAAAGAAAGTTCCCCAACCCAAAATCCTTCCGTCGGTGTCGGCCGGGTAAGTACCCGGAGCGATTATGGGGGCTATGATCATTCGCCGGTCATTGCCATCCGTTGGATACCCGTTTTTATATTGAGTGGCCGTAATGGTCTCGTCTATGTTGGTGTCAGACGGGTAAGGACCCGGCTGGAGCGCGTTCCCGTAGCCGTTTGCGTAAGCACCGAAGCGCGTATTCATTCCGTCGCCCGCCGCGCTGCCTCCATTGGCAAAATTCGAACTTGGCGTCATATGGAGAAAGTCACCGAGATTGTTGCACACGCAGGGTTCACCACCGGCGAGCCTTGCCGTCTCGGTGTCGCCGTTGCCGGGTATGCAATCCACATCAAGGACGATGTAATCCTTATCGTTGATAGTCGCAACGGTTCCTGAGCCCTGAGCAAATTTCAGTGTCATCAGAGTGCCCGGAGTGGGGCTGGGATCAGACAGACCGATCGCAGCAGGATAGAAGTCGCAGAGACCGGTGAGTCCTACCGATCTTCCCGCGATGGCCTCCCTTGATTCGGCGTGCGAGGCTCCGAGAGCACTCGATGCAAAAAGAATGACGGTCGAGGTTGCCTGGGTAGTGACTTTGACGAAGCGAATGTTAGCGGCGTTGGCAGTAGTGTCGGATCCTTGCGGCCAGTAAGGTCCGTTTAAATTGACAGCGAATAGTACCGACGCCGACGCGATGTCCACGTCTGTCTTTGCGCGAAGCCCTTGGGTGTTGGCAATGATATTCGTGGCTTGGTCGACGGCATCAGCAATGCCGCTCGTACCTCCGTTTAATTCGCGCGCCGCAGTCAGCGCCGCCGCGTCGGCCGCGTTCTGAAGTTCGGCGCGGACAAGATAGATACGGGAGATATCCAGGCACAACCCAACCATCAACAAC
>DATLBQ010000277.1:0-4302 GCA_035526805.1 Pyrinomonadaceae bacterium | reverse complement strand
TCGCTGCCACCGCTTTCCTCGAGCGCATAAACCATGAAGGCACGCGTTTCGAGGTCGATCAGGGTACCCGCTTCGGTGGTTCCTGAATCGAGCATTTGTTCCAATTTTACCCGGCCATTGCCGATGCGACTTTCGTCAGGTTGATAGCCATTCTGCCGGGCCAATGTCAGCCCACTTACCACGTAGGCCGTCATAAACGGATCGCTCTGGTCGTCTTTCCACCAGCCCCAACCGCCATCGCTATGCTGATACGCGTATAACCGATCCATTCCCTTCTGAACTTTTTTGGGAAGATCGTTTGAGCCGCGGATCGACGACGATTTCACGTCCTTCAAGGCCTGCGTGACGATGACGTTGGGAAGAAAACTCGACATGGTCTGCTCGGTGCAACCGTAGGGATACGCGGTGAGATAATCCAGTGCGCCAAACAACGTGCCGGCGACTGAAGGCGCTACTTCGATTTTGAAACTGCGTGCGCGCGCGTCGGCATTAGGTGGCAAGTTCAACGAGAAAGTTTTTTCGGCATTCTCGTCCGAAACGGTTGCGGACTCATCCTTCACCTGGTGCAAACCGCGCGGCACGACTGTCAGCGGTAGTTCAACTGCATCAGATTCAGTGTCGGTGAGCGCCTTCGCCAGAAGTTTTATTTCGCCTACGTATGGCGCGGAGATTTGCCAATCGATTCTGTGCTCTCCTTGTTTGGTGATGGTCACCGTTTGCTGCGCGGACTTTTGCAGTTGCGCGCCGTTTACTTCCAGAGATATCTGGGTGGATTTATCGGTGTTCAGATAGTTGTGGACTATGCCCGACAAGGTAACGGTATCGCCCTGGGTGACAAACCGCGGCGTCTCGAGCCGCATGATCACATCCTTGCGGGCGACTACTTTGTATTTTGTGGCGCCCACCTTCGTGTCCGCCGTAACCCCACGCGCAGTCGCGCGCCAGGTGGTCAGGTTATCCGGCAAATTAACCTTAATAGTGGCCTTTCCATCAGGTCCGGTCACGACATCGGGTTGCCAAAAAGCCGTGTCTTTGAAATTCTTCCGAATGGTTGGTTGAACAAGGTCGCCTTCATTCTTGAAGTCGGCAAGTTGATATGCAGGTTTGTTTTTTGCCAGCTCGATGGGCTTGTCCCCCGCGAACCCGGTGAAGCTGTAGTTGATCGACAGATGCGTTTCAACGCTGCTGTAACGCATGCCATAAAATTCACTCTTGATGTTGCCTGAATAATCCGGCGCGACGCTGTAAATAGCTTCGTCAACGACTCCGAGACTAACTTCGGCTCCCGACACTGGCGCGCCATCAGCAGTGCGCGCGAGCACTGTGTACGAGGCCGTCTCGCGAGGTTTGTACTCTTTCTTGTTTGAGATGATCTCGAGGTTGAGCATCTTGTCGCGCGCGGGCACTACCAAACGCTGATCGCTGGTATACATGTCACCGCCCTTGACGTAAGAAACGTTGAGAAAAACGTTCGGCGCGTATGCCGCCTGGATGGGAATGTCGAGCACGATCGATCTACCCGGCGAACTAACATGCTGGACAGACATCACGGTTGTTAGTTCAGTGCTTACCAGCAGGTGAGCGTTGTCGGTCGGCAGAATAGCCAGCACGTGCGCAGTCTCTCCGGCTTTGTATGACTTCTTATCCGGCACGAGCTTGATGGAGTTGTAGTCTTCGCTGAAGTAGGAAGATTCAGACCAGGAAGACTGGCGATCGGTAACCCACAAGTAGCCGCCAATTGAAGCGACCGGGCGTCCGTTTTCCCAGATCACGGTCTTAATCGCAAGGTTCCCATCCTCTGTGGTTGTGTAATCGTAGCTGGCCTGGCCTTGCGAATCCGTTTGCACGTCGACATAGGCTATCTGGCGCTCATGCATTTCATATTCGGGATATGAATACTCATCGTCGTCAGCCTTCTTCTCTTTTTTCGTCCAACTGCGCTGCACAAACTGAAGCTGAACGGTGGCCGAAACCGGACGCCCTTCGTAGTCGGTCGTGTTGACGCGAACCTTAGCGACCTCGCCTTTGTTGTAGACATAGCGGTCCGGATCGGCGTTGGCGACTACGGTTCCGCGAGTGGCGACAAAGCTGCCGGCGCCGTCCATTGTTCGGCGAGCCGAGTCGGTGACCTGGGCTTCAAGGCGATAGCTGTAGTCTGAAGTCTCAGACTCGTCTGATTGCGGAATTTGAAATTCGACGTTCAGATGGCCGCGCGCATCGAGCGTGCCCTCGCCTTCCTGGACCATGTCGTCGCCGCCACGATAAAACTGCGAATACTCGTCTTCCGTATCGGATTCGTCGCCGGTTTCGTCCTGATCGTTGTTGGCAAAGCCCCAGGCGTAATAACGCGACCGATAGATGTAATACTTCACTTCGGCTTTCGTGACCGGCGCGCCGAAGAAATAACGCGCATCGATTGAGAAGTTGGTTTTCTGGCCGGTCTGCACGAACTTTCCGGGTGGTGAAACCGACACTTTGTATTCCGGCTTCTTGTACTCGGCCACTTCGAAGCTTCCGTTGGCAGTACCGCCGTCCACCTCCGCCGCGATGCTATAACTCCCCACCGGCGCCTCTTCCGCGATGTCTACTTCACCGTTGAACGTGCCGCGCGGAGAAAGCGGAAGTTCCTTAGTAAAAATGTTCGCGCTGTTTGGATCGGCGATTGACACGTTTACCGTGTTGGCCGAAGCGCGTTTGTAGGCGCCATTCGGATCGACGACACGGATTATTCCTTTGAAACTTACTGTGTGTGTTGGGCGATAGACAGGACGGTCGGTGTAAATATAGCCCTTGATGTTCGCTCCCTCTTCTTCGTCCTCATAACCACCGAAATACATTGAGCCCAGATCGGAGATTGCGAAGTTGTTGCTTTGCCTCGCCAGAATCAGCAGAGGTTGAGAGTCGCCCTCGTCCGGCGCCGGCTCGTCGGCGGCAGCATCTTCCGCAGCATTCCCGTCAGTTGCCGCGGGCTTTTTCTTTTCGATCTTTGTTTTCAGAATTCCCTGGCTATCGGTCACGCCACTGGCAACGGTCTTTTGCTCTTTCACGATCTCAACCTGCGTGCCGGGACGCGGCTCGCCAGTTTTGCGATCGACGGTATACACCAGCAACTCGCCTTCGCGCGTGGTTTTGTCGATCATTGTCAGGTCCGTAACTACTATGACCGTGTACGCGCGCAAATCGTTCTGCACCGCTTCGATCAGGTAGACGCCGGCGGCGCGTTTACCCAACGGAATCATGCGCTGGTCGTATTCGTTTTCAAGCGGCGGCAAAGGTTCGCGCCAACTGCTAACGAGCGAATCGGGATTCAACAGCGGCACGCGGGCATAGTCAGACTTGTTCAACGGCGTGCGGATCGGATCGGCTTCTTTGCGAAACTTTAGATTGAAGGCCTCGCGCGAATCGTGCTGTAACTGGCCGCGAACGAACGTTTTGATTCCGCTGTAGGCCCAGCGCTTCCAACCGCGCACCCGCTCAAGAAAAGATTTGCGATGCGGCAGGGAAGTGGCGACTTCTTCCTCTTCCCGTTCCCCCATTTGATGTGGGTTCTTCAGCCCGCTGAAAAACTTTCGCGGATCCCTGACTTGATAAACACGGAAATCAAGATGATCGACACCCTGGTAATCGACCCAGAGACGCGGGTTATCGCTGCTGCCGTAAGTGCGATGAGTTGAAAGCGAAAAGAATGGTTTGGTCGATCTTGGTCGCGCTGTTTCTGAATAGTAACTTTCAGTGTCAGCCGGCTTCACTTTTGCTCGCGACCGCAACGTGGCAATGGTCAGCGCCGCGGCAATTGCGACGAGATAAATTAGGGAAGCAGTCAAAGCACGATAGGAACGAGAGTTCATTTCAAACACGGCTTAGCCTCCTTCGGGCCAGTCGGTACGTCAGTCGAGGATTTTCAATCTATAGAAGCCGAGAAAGTTGGAATTGCTTTCCACCGGCCGCCAGCGCTTATTTGGGTGACGATCAAGGACCGAGAGTTCAACCTTCTTCACCGTTCCCTCGTCAGTTGCCGAAGAGCCGGTGTGGTAGACCAGCCAGTCCGTTGACTGATTGCCGCCGAGTTTTGCGTCGCCCAGAAAAATCATTACGTGATAAGGAAACTTTTGCACCCAGGGTTGATAGAAGAACAACAAATCGCCGGGTTCGGCAGCCCGTCGATCGCGGCCAATAAATTTCGCATTGAAACTCTTAAGAGTGCGAGCGTCTGCAAACTCCGAAAACGTGCCGTTAGTCAACTCGCCATCTTTGTAGGAGCCAAATGCGGTGCGAAACAGCTTTTCACCGAGTGGCCCCTGC
>DATLBQ010000276.1:0-2088 GCA_035526805.1 Pyrinomonadaceae bacterium | reverse complement strand
GATCGTCATGACGACCTTTGCCTTAACCGTAGTGGCTTCGATATTTGGCATTACTTTGCTGACTGGCCAAAGACTCATGGTCTCATGGGCGGCCTTTGGTTGCGGGTTGATCGGCGGTTTTGTCAGCATCCAGCAACGTATCAAAAATGTAAACGAGGAAGAACTCGAATTGTTATCGCGCTCCTGGTTTCAAATCCTGCTTATTCCCGTCTACGGTGGAATCTTTGCGTTGGTGCTGTATCTGGCTTTCCTGGGTGGCATCGTGGAGGGCGCGCTATTTCCGAGGTTTTCAGTCCCGGCATTCACCACACCCTATCCAACCGCGGAGGACGTGAAGATGTTCCTGATTTCAACCTATCCGTCGACCGGAACAGATGTGGCGAAACTGATTTTCTGGTCGTTTTTAGCGGGGTTCTCCGAGCGCCTCGTACCGCAAATAATCAGTAGGACCGAGAACAAGGATTAGTGAGACGAAATCTTTTCGAGCACTGACTACGACTTCCACTTCAAGACTTCATCAACCGAGGCGACGGAGATGGGATGGTAAGAGGAGCGCGCACGCCGGTAGATCGCGAGCGCCCGTTCCCTTCCCTCAGCTGTTTTGGCGAGCTCTTCGTACAGCGGTTTAATGAATTTGCGGCGTCCGATCGACATGAGAAATTCTTCGAGACGCGGATACGCGGGTTCGTAGCGATTCTTGATCGACATCATCAGCCACTGGAACGCAATCTCGGAGTTACCCGACTGCGTTAAGTGAAACGCCTGGTCCAGCTCCGCCATCTTCTGACGATCCAGAACAACTGTGGTCCGCTTGTCCAAATTATCAGGGGAGGATGAGGTAGTAGACACGGCCGCGGAAGCTGTGCCCGCCGTGATCCTCTCCGACGGGACCGCCTCGTCCGGGAGCGGCAGGGACTTCAAAAAATGGAGCCACTCCTGCGTGGTCCACTTAGCAGCCGGTATTGCGGAAGCCTTCACCTCCCCCTGCATCCAGCGCTTCGCTTGTTCTTCAACTCTATCGAAGGCCGATGACGTCGGGTTTGGCGCGCCTTCAGGAATACCCGGCTGGTTAATCCATTCGTCAACCGGCACACGCGCGGCCAGCGAGGGGTCTTTGCTCAATAAGTTAGCCTTTAAGTAATCAAGAAATTGTTCTGTTGTAATGCTTTGGAACGCGAACTGATCGAAGTAACTCCGCAGGAAGCGATCGAAGCGTTCGCGGCCGAAAGTTTGTTCCAGATGGCGTAGAAACAAGGCGCCCTTTTCGTATGGAATGTCTGTGGAGCCTGCATCCGGATCGCGACCTGTCAAATCAATGTGCAGAATCTGGTCGCGCTTTTCGAGCGTCGCAACTTCTTCGCGCAGGTCACGCAATCCCAAAGCAGCTTCCATTTCCTCGCGCGAACGCCCATAAACAGCTTCAAGAATTCGCCTTTCCAGATAAACCGTAAATCCTTCGTTCAACCAAAAGTCGCGCCAGGTGGCGTTGGTAACCAGATTGCCCGACCAGGAATGGGCCAGCTCATGCGCGATCAGCGCCACCAGACTCTTGTCTCCCGCAAGCACTGTCGGCGTTGCAAATGTAAGTCGCGGATTCTCCATGCCGCCATAAGGAAAGCTCGGCGGCAGGACCAGGAGATCATAACGTCCCCACCGGTACGGGCCATACATTTTCTCGGTCGCTTCGACCATCTTCTCTGTGTCGCTAAATTCATTAGCAGCTTTCTCAACTACCGAAGGCTCGGCATAAACACCGGTGCGTCGCCCCAACGATTTGAAACTGAGATCGCCGACTGCCAAGGCGATCAAATAAGAAGGAACGGCCTGGGGCATGCGGAAGCTGTAGTCGCCATCGCGCGGCGTGTTCGGCTCATTCTCTGCGGACATGACCGCCAGCAAGTTGCGCGGCGTGCGCACGCGAGCGGTGTAAGTGAGGCGAACCTGCGGCGTGTCCTGAAGCGGAATCCAGCTGCGCGCGTGTATCGCCTGCGACTGCGTGAACATAAAAGGACTCTTCTTGCCCGCTGTCTGTGCGGGCGCGAGCCATTGCAGCCCCGACGCGTCAGGGTTCGTAGAATAAGTAACGCG
>DATLBQ010000275.1:0-5172 GCA_035526805.1 Pyrinomonadaceae bacterium | reverse complement strand
TCAAGCAGTTTAGAGTTCAAACTTTAGTTTGTGGTGGACAATCTCTTGCGCGTATCCCAACGCGCAAACTAAAGTTTGAACGCTGAACTACTTGACCCAACCTTATCCACTGTGACCAAACCAATCACCTATAGCGACGCTGGTGTCGACATAGATGCGGCAACGAGCGCGACCGACAGGATCAAAGAGCTCGCGCGGCGCACCTTTAATCAACGCACGCTTTCTGACATCGGCAGCTTCGGGGGAATGTTTGACGGTGCGTTTCCGAACCTGAAGCAGCCCGTGTTGGTTGCTTCTGCGGATGGTGTTGGCACGAAGCTGAAGATTGCTTTTATTTCCGGAATTCACAACACCGTAGGGCGCGACCTCGTGAACCATTGCGTGAATGACATTCTGGTGCAGGGCGCACGGCCGCTTTTCTTTCTCGATTACATCGCCACCGGCAAGCTTCTGCCCGATGTGGTTGCCGCTATCGTGGAGGGTGTGGCAAACGGCTGTTGCGAAAACGGCTGCGTGCTGCTTGGCGGCGAGACGGCGGAAATGCCGAACTTTTATTCCGCCGGCGAATATGACATTGCTGGATTCATCGTCGGTGTGGCGGACCGTGAGAAAGTAATAGACGGCAAAGAGATTTCAGCCGGCGACGTGTTGCTGGCACTTCCTTCAGTTGGACTTCACACTAACGGCTACTCGCTGGCGCGCAAGTTGTTTTTCGAGGTCGCCGGCTACAAAGTTGACACTCGTCTCGAGCAACTACAAATGACAGTGGGCGAGGCGCTGTTGCAACCACACGTAAGTTATCTCAAACCTCTGGACGGACTGCTGAACTCAGGAATGATAAAAGGCCTGGCGCATATCACCGGCGGCGGACTGACGGACAATATTCCGCGAATTCTGCCGGAAGGCTCGGCGGTAGAGATTGACAAAGGAAGTTGGCCAGTGCTTCCCGTTTTCAAACTCATGCAGGAGATAGGAAATGTTTCCGCGGCAGAGTTGTACCGGACGTTTAATATGGGCGTGGGCATGGTGGTAGTCACAGCGGCGCAAGACCAGAACGCGGTCGAGTCTCATCTGCAACAACAAGGCACGGCGGTTTACCAAATCGGACGTGTCATCGTCGGCAATCGGGAAGTTTCATTCCTGTAGTGATTAATCGCATCGGCATCCTAATCTCCGGACGCGGCTCAAACATGCTGGCGCTGGCTGACGCCGTGGACGAAGGTCGTATACCCAATGCTGAAATCGCGTTGGTAGTTAGTGATCATGCGAATGCAGCGGGGCTGGAGCGCGCAACAGAGCGGGGCCTCAGAACCGTCGTTATCGAACGCGCGGGACGTTCGCGTGAAGAACACGATCGCGCGATAGTGGAGGCGCTGCAAGAACGGGGCGTCGAACTCGTTTGTCTCGCCGGCTACATGCGTTTGCTTTCCAAATGCTTCATCGAAGTCTACCGCAATCGCATTTTGAATATTCATCCGAGTCTGCTGCCGGCGTTCCCTGGTCTCGACGCGCAGCGGCAAGCGCTCGAACACGGCGTGAAGTGGACCGGCTGTACAGTTCACTTCGTTGACGAAACACTTGATGGTGGGCCCATCCTCGTTCAGCACGTTGTCTCCGTTGAAGATACCGATACAGAGCAGACGCTCGCGGCCCGCATCCTCATCGAAGAACACAAGGCTTATGCAGAGGCCGTCGTGCTGGTACTCAGTGGCGCCTCGGCAGTTGCTCGGCGGGACGCGCGAAGAAAAGCGATACCCTAAAATGCAAGCATTGTCGCGTCGCAACTCTCTAGCCAGACAGAGCGGGGAATCTATTGACAGTTAGCTGAACGAAGACATATCTTTCGCCTGCAACGAGGTGTACCGGAAAATCCTCCAAGAGACATTTCCTGAAGGCAACTTCACTAGCATTCATCACACAGGCCCGTATCACATGCGCGGTGTATAGGTCATGTCACTGCCAGATCAATCAGTACCGGCAAAATCGAAGGCTATTTATGACTGGGACTTTTTCCTCTCCCATGCCGGCGCGGATATTGAGATCGCCAGAAAATTTAAGCTGGCATTAGAACCACCCAACGAAGTTTTTCTGGATCAGGATGATATTAAAGACGGCGCCATTTGGACGCAGGAATTGTCCAAAGCGTTGAAGTCTTCCTTTGTCTACGTGTTTCTTCTTTCGCGGGATGCGCAGGGATCTTTTTACGTCGGAGAGGAGGTTAACGTCGCCATCAGTCTCTTGAAGGCTAACCAGCAAACGCGCCGCGTTGTGCCCGTTTATCTCAACGAGGACAAAGTTCCCAAACCGGAAGACGTTCCCTTCGGCCTTGGCAGCATACAGGGGTTTGCTTTACCTAACGTCAGCGATATTTCGTCAGCGCAGGAACGCTTACGGCAGGCTCTGGCATACGTGAAACCCCGACGAGCAACATGTTAGAAAACCGGGGACCACGTATAGATCATTTCTCATCTTTGCTTTTAGCACCCAGCGCCTCAGCTCTCTGGTAAGCCGCCCAGACAGCTTTTGAAAGTACCGTGCGTAAACCGCCCTTTTCCATTTGGTAGATCGCCTCAGCCGATGTACCGCCCGGCGAAGTGACCATGTTGCGAAGTTCTGCTGGATGCTTTTGCGATTCCTTCGCGAAGAGTACCGAACCCAGCATCATCTGCTGCACCAGATCCTGCGCGACATGGCGCGAGAATCCCATATGCACGCCCGCGTCAACCAGTGCCTCCATCACGAGGAAAATGTAAGTAGGGCCGGTGGCGCTTAGCGCCGTCGCCATATCGATCTGTCTTTCATTCTCGACGCGCATCGACTTACCGAGCGCTTCGAACATCGCGCTAACCTCGCGCTCCTGTGTTTCGTTTACTTCCGCAGTCGCGGTCCAGGCTGTCATCCCTTGCCCGATCTGCGCGGGTGTGTTGGGCATCGCGCGTACGACCGCGGGATGCAGCAGCTCGTCGGCAATGGTTTCGGACCGCGCGCCGGCGACGATCGAGATGACGAGTTGTTCAGGATGAAGTGCGCCTTTCAATTCACGCAACACTTTGTTGAGCCGTTGTGGCTTGACCGCCAGAATTATCAGCGATCCGGCGCCAGCAGTCGCGGTTGAGTCCTGGCTAGAGTGGGCCGCGACTGCTGCTTCGCGATTGCTTTCAAACACTTGCGTCGCATACTTCGTGTAGAGTTCTTCGCGCCGGGCGGCCCGCGGATGACTACCCACGATTTGTTCCGCGGTGACCAAATGTTTTCTTAAGAGGCCGGCAATAATGGCTTCGGCCATTACGCCACAACCGATGAACGCGAGCCCTGCTCCCTCGAGTGGATTGCGTGGTTTGTTTTGTTCCGCTACTTCAGTGTCTGGCATATTCCCTCAAGGCGCCGTCATGCGTGCGCACAACCGAAAAATTCGCTGCGTTAAAGTTTTGCTGGGAGCATAGCGCAGCCTCTTGAGATGCGCTACTCTCTCGTGAATGGTCAGTTAACCCGCGCATCGCGAATAGAACATCACCTCTATTTTACGATTCACGATTGACGATTTACGATACAGTGATGACGATCGACGAACAACTGGCTTACCTCCGCAAGGGCACGACCGAGATCATTCGTGAGGACGATTTGCGCCTCAAGTTGGAGAAGTCTGCGAAGACCGGCAAACCGCTTCGGGTTAAACTTGGTGCTGATCCCACGGCGCCTGATATTCATGTGGGCCACACCGTTGTCATTCGTAAGCTGCGCGCGTTTCAGGAACTGGGCCACACGGTGATTTTCCTGATTGGCGACTTCACTGGATTAATCGGCGATCCTTCGGGCAAATCGACGACGAGGCCGCAGCTTACGCGCGACGAAATTAATGCCAACGCGGATACTTACAAGCGGCAAATCTTCAAACTGCTCGATTCCGAGAAAACTGAAATCCGCTTTAACTCAGAATGGATGGATAAACTCGGATCCGACGGTTTCATACGTCTCGCATCTCACGTCACTGTCAAACAAATTCTGGAGCGCGACGACTTTGCCAGGCGACTAACTGACGAGAAGCCGATCGCTCTGCACGAACTGCTCTATCCATTAACGCAAGCATACGATTCGGTAGCACTTGAAGCAGACGTGGAATTAGGCGGCACTGATCAAAAGTTCAATCTGTTGATGGGTCGTAATCTGCAGCGCGAGTATGGCCAGGAAGCGCAAGTGGCGGTCATCACTCCTCTGTTAGAGGGAACCGACGGCGTGCAAAAGATGTCGAAGTCACTGGGCAATTACATCGGCATTAACGAGCCGCCGGCGGAGATATTTGGCAAAGTGATGTCGATTTCTGACGACCTGATGTGGCGTTACTATGAACTGCTGACTGACCTTACAGTTGACGAAATTACGGCGCTGCGTGTTGCCGCTGAAAAGGGCGAACGTAATCCGCGGGACATAAAGGCCGAGTTTGCGAAGCGCATCATCGCCGACTTCCACTCTCAGATTGAGGCCGATACTGCGGAACAGGATTTTGTTCGCAGATTTCGCAATAAGGAGACTCCGGACGAAGTAGAGGAGCGTACTCTTCCCTCAAATTATCCCCAGGGACAGGATTTGTCGCAGTTGTTGGTTACGGTTGGGCTAGCCGAATCGAAGGCGGAGGCACGAAGGCTCATTCAACAAGGTGGTGTATACGTGGATGGCGAAAGACAAGTAATCGAGAATTCCAGATCAATATGGAAATCCGGAACGGCTATCTTATTAAAAGTCGGTAAACGGCGGTTTATGCGAGTACGATTCACTTAGTTAAAAGGAACGACGCTCGCTTCAGCTAATTGGACTGAGTGACGTTCAACCCGTGAGGAGAAATCGTTGAAAACGGTTATGAAGCAAACAGCCATGCATGATCACCTCGCTGAAGCGAGGCGTGAACGAGAGATTCGAAATGTCTGCTACGCTCGCCACTGAAGATATCCTGATAATCGAAACGCCGGAGCGTGTGCCGCTTCACTTCGCGCTCGCCTCAATTGGCAATCGTTTTCTCGCCTGCGCCATCGATCACGCGTTGCAGGTGCTCACGCTGATCGTCGTCGCTGTCGCCTTTACCCTGCTCGCGAACTATTCGAGTCTGGGTGACCAGCTTTCCAATGCGCCGAAATGGGTAAAAGCAGTTTTGATTGTGATCGTATTTCTCATCGTCTC
>DATLBQ010000274.1:0-14619 GCA_035526805.1 Pyrinomonadaceae bacterium | reverse complement strand
GAGCTCCGTACTCCGCTCACCAGCATCAACGGCTTCGCTGAATTGTTGACCACGGAACAAGATCTTCCGGAGCAAGCCAAGGAGTTTGTTACGATCATCGCCAACGAATCACAACGGCTGTCACGCATGATTAATACCTTCCTCACCGTCACCAAACTTGAAAGAAAAGACCGCCAGGAAGTTTTGAAAATCCCACTGAGACTGGACGAGGTAGTGAAAGAAACAATAGCCAGTTTGCAAAAAGACGCCCGCAAGCGACGCATTCGTTTGGTCGAGCAACCTACACAAAGACTCCCACCCGTGGCGGCAGACAAGAGCATGATCACGCAGGCCGTGAAGAATCTCGTTAGTAACGCCATAAAATACAGCCCCGAACGAACCACGGTGACCGTGTCAACCGCGCTCGAGGCTGAAACTGTCAGACTGTGCGTGGAAGATCGCGGCTATGGCATTCCGGCGGAGGCGAAGGACCGAGTGTGGGAAAAATTCTACCGGGTAGTTCGCGAAGGACAGGAAAAGGACGAAGAGTCAACCGGGCTCGGTTTGTCGTTCGTGCGCGAAGTTGTGGAACAACATGGCGGAACCGTAGACCTCGATTCAGAAGTAGGGCGCGGATCACGATTCAGTTTTACGCTACCAAGACTTTGAGCATTTGAAGATGATAGCCAACGACCATGCTACCGTCCTAGTGGACTTCGTAATCGATCGACGAGATTTGTTCCGTGCCAATATGGAGCTTTCGCGGTGGCGATTTCTGATCGCAATCATTGTTGTTTTGGCCCTTATCCTTCCCCTGGGTTACTTCTTTATCCTCATTGATGAACAAAAGATTCTACTGCAGACGTCGCCACTGTTTATCGGTGTGCCCCTAATCGCGTTGACGGGCCAGGTGTTGCGCCTGCACGCCGTCGTGCGAAAATATGTATCAGGACTCTCTGAATCCCAGCGGCACCGTCAGTACATGTTCCGATCAGCTGGTGATGGTTACGACTCAGCGTTTGGAGAAAGCTTTAGTCATACGGCGTGGGCAGACGTCATGCAGATCGTGGAAAAACCAGAATACTTTTTGATCTATAAAAATCGTTTCGAAGTTGGCGCACTTCCCAAGAGAGGATTTCAAGCCGCTGATATCCCGGTATTCCGAAACATCGTTCGCTCGAGGCTCGGGAGGCGGGCGAAAGTCTCAACCGTTCAAGAATAATCGAGTCTGTTAATTGTTTTCCGGCAGGAAGGTGCTCCACAGATGCACCTTTTCTTGTCTGAATGAAGCGTTGATTGATAGTCAATCGTTATTTCTTCACCAGGCTCAATGTCGCGTAAAGCGATAAAGAGTACATGGCCGTAGAGAACTTTCATGAAAGCATTCGGCTCACATGAATGATTGATGTAGTGCGTCGCATTGCCGCCGCGGCTGCCATCCAAGCTCCAGCGCTCGTTGATGGCACAGATTCGCAGCCGGCGGCGATTCGCCCTTCGATTAGCCTCGGCGTTCCGAATCCGCTCGCCCGTGTATTCAGCTATTTTGCGCCTTGCCTTGAAGTGAGTAACTGAAAAGCAGCCTTTTCCCTGGATCAGAGAAGTCTGTATTGATAAACCGGGCGCAAGCTTCAGTTTCATTTTTTGGAGTCCGCTGACTTGTCAGCGCTTTGTCTATTTTGGAGTGCGATGACCTGTCAGCGCTTTGGATCCAGGACGGCTTGACGCCCTGTTCCTTCGCTAACGCAGCCAAATATTTGCCGCGACAGGTCGCGGCAGACCCAAAGCGCTGACACGTCGGCGCACTCCAAAAAAATTGGCCGCCAATGACTGTATGGCGGCCAATAATACAAGAAGACATGAAGAATCATTTAAGTTTAAAGCTGCGGGCGATCGCATCCGTCTGATTGCGAATACGTGCAAGCTTTTCTCGTAAACCTGTAAATCGCAACGCGTAGATAGTGCGATTGTCGGCCTCCAGGTAGTAGATGCGGCCCATCATTGGTTTAGCGGTTCTGACGAACTCGTAAGACACAGTGACGCCGTTGAGCCGGCCAGAAAACTTCTCCTCTTTACCTTCGATGAAGCCTGGAAGAAATCTCAGCTTTTGCTCCATGTCCCGGCGCGCAAGATCGGAAGCCGTGGTGCCGACATCGACCACTTCCTTGCGGATCTGTAAAAAGCCGTCGAGCCGATCGCCATTAACAAATTCAGCGTGCTCATGCGCCGCGTCCGATCCGGAAACCGGACGCCAAACGGCGGAAGGCAGCTCAATTGTGTAGTCAAGTTGATCGGTCGTGTGGGCACCCTGGGCCCGCACCAGAAAACAGCTTCCGGCAATCACAAGCATAAGAAGAGCGGCTGTGATGTGTTTCATCTTGTTATCTAAACTCCATTTATCATCCGCTGGCGTCGTCATGGATCAGTAAACGGGCCTTAAGGAAGTGATTTCTTCAGTATTTTAACGCCGATTCGATGCGCACCGCTAACGCCATCGTTGTCCTGCAGGTACGTTTGGAGGTGTCGCGCCGAGAAGTTTCAGACGACCTGGCTTGCACTTGCGATGGCTTCTCTTTGAAGCTCGATTAAAGAGTGGATTCCTTTGGTCGCGAGGGCCACCAAACTTTCCATCTGCTCCCGCGTAAAGGGTTCACGTTCTGCTGTTCCCTGTAGCTCGATAAATCGACCGTCGCCTGTGCACACGACGTTCATATCAACTTCCGCCTGCGAGTCTTCATCGTATTTCAAATCCAGCAGTGGCGTATTGCCAACGATGCCCACGCTAATTGCGGCGACCTCGCTCGTAATAATATTACGCTGAATTTTACGCGTCCTCAGCAGAGCGTCGGCAGCCAACGCAAAGGCAACATAAGCACCCGTGATCGCAGCCGTGCGCGTGCCGCCGTCAGCTTGTATCACGTCGCAGTCCAGCGTGATGGTGCGTTCGCCAAGATGTCGCATGTCTGCCGCTACCCGAAGACTACGCCCGATCAATCTTTGAATTTCATGTGTACGTCCGGAGGGGGCGCCGCGCCTGACTTCTCGCGGCGTTCGCTGTTGGGTGGCCCGCGGCAACATCGAATACTCCGCCGTGATCCAACCCTGTCCCGTGTTCCGCAGAAAAGACGGCACTCGTTCATCGACCGAGGCCGCACACACGACACGCGTTAGACCCATCTCAATCAACACCGAGCCCTCCGCATACGGCAGGTAACCGGGAGTTATCTTCACCGCACGCAGCTCATCGAAGGCGCGCCCGTCAGTGCGTTCTAAGCTCATCGTGTCCCCAAACTTCAACTGCTTCTAACACAGCCGGAGCAGTTCCCAAAAACCTTTCGGCGACTTTTGCAAAACGTTCGGCCGCATCCGTAACGTAAAAATGATCAAGATCGTCACACAACTGTCGTTCGCTTAGTTCACGCGTGTTACGTTCCGCTGAAAGCCCATTCGCGTCCAGCAGCGACTTTACTTCAGCGGCAGTGGCTTCCCCGGAATCAATGAGCGGAACTTGTGAACCAATCACGTCGCTGATCAACTGCCGCAGAATGGGATAATGCGTGCAACCCAGGACCAATGCACCCAGATCATCTTTTCTCAGATCACGTAAATACTCTTCGGCCACGGCGCGTGCCACGTCACTCGACGCCCAACCTTCTTCCGCAAGTGGCACAAACAGCGGACAGGCGCGCTCGATCACCTCGACCGCTGAATCCACAGCAGTAATCTCACGCGCATAGGCGCCGCTCTGCACGGTTGCTTCGGTTGCAACTACGGCGATCTTCTTTCCCCCGGCAATTTTGGCAGCCGCCCGCGCGCCTGGTCCAATCACGCCGACAACCTTCACGTTTACAGCTGCTCGGATTGCCGGTAATGCGAGAGCCGACGCGGTGTTACAAGCTACGACCAATAACTTAATGCCATGCGCCGCGAGGAATTTTGAATTTTCTATTGCGTACCGCTCAACTGTCCCGAGCGACTTGGTGCCGTAAGGCACCCGAGCCGTATCGCCAAGATAAACGAAATGCTCATTGGGCAAACGTTCGTGCAGTGCACGATAGACGGTTAGTCCACCGACGCCGCTGTCGAAGATGCCAATCGGAAGGTTGGAAATTTCGGATTGCGGATTTCGGATTGCGGATTTCAAATCGGGTCCAGAGTCAGATTTCAAATTCGAAATTCAAATTCCGAAATCCGCAATTTCAGGAATGGTGGAGGCGCCGAGAATTGAACTCGGATCCAAGAGAAGCCGCCGAAAGACTCTACATGCTTAGTCACTTCTCTTTTCTGATCGTCTCGGCGATCAGTTATTCGTTTTCATCGAGTAAGTGAAGTGACAAGACCTCGATGAAAACTAGTCCGACTTAGTCTCGCGCGAATCCACGGACCGAAGATTCGCGCCAGCTTATCTGAGTGACATCTCCCTCCGCGCGCATAAGCAACTTGCGGCGAGACGCTAGCAGCTAATTAGGCAGCTAGAGCCAATTCATTGTTATTGGCAATTGTTTTTTCCCTACGCTTTTTAACGAGCTGCATAGAGTAGCCCGGCATGGCATCCGTCGGTCGTCCAAACCCCTGTCGAAGCCTGTCGCCCCCGTTTGCATTGGGTATTATAAGCGATGCACCGCGAGATGTCAGGTTGAGAGGCCTCGAAGATCTTTGCGGCACAGCGTAGTTTGCCGATTGCAACTCGACGGAGTGTCGAGCAGCCAACGCTGTGGGTCGATCGCTTGCGCTACGCTATAATCTCTTTTCGGAATGGTCGTGAAGTTCAATACTGTGGGAATCCACGTTGCCTGATTTCGTCATCGTAAAGCAAGCTAATTACTCAGAGGTCTGAAATATATGGCTGCAAAATCGCCCGGTTCGAAGCTAAAATCCTACTACCCTACAGCAATCGTAAACGCTCCAACCGAACAGCGTAGGCACCTTTTGCGCAGATTTTGGCTGCCGGCAGTTTTGTTGCTGGCTCTCGCCGCCGGCGGATTAACGGGCATCATTGCCGCCTATCAGCTCAACTATTCCCGCGCCGCCAACGAGGTCGCTTCGCTGGCAACCTATCGCCCAAGCGTGGTGACTCGCGTTTACGCCGACGACGGCGAGACCGTGATTGGAGAGTTTGCGCTCGAGAAACGGATCCCGCTCAAGTACGACGAGATTCCGCCGGTAATGAAAAACGCGATCCTCGCGGTTGAGGACGCACGCTTCTACGATCACGTTGGTATCGATCCGATTCGCATCATTGGCGCCACCTGGAAAAACTTGACGAGCGATAAAGTTGAAGGCGGCTCAACCCTAACGCAACAGCTTGCGAAGAATCTCTTTCTGTCCAAGGAGCAGACACTCAAACGCAAAATGAACGAATGGGCGTTGGCGCTTCAAATCGAACGCTACTACACCAAGAACCAGATTATGGAGCTTTACGCGAACCATATCTTCCTCGGTGCGAATGCTTACGGTGTTGAAGCCGGTGCGGAAACGTATTTCGGTAAACCAGCTAAGGATATGACCATTGGCGAAGCGGCCTTGCTCGCCGGCATACCCAAAGCGCCGAGTGAATACTCGCCAACCGCGAATCCGACGCGGGCCAAAGAGCGGCGTGATCTGGTGCTTGATTTGATGGCGAAGAATGGCTTCGCAACTCAGTCGGAGGTTGACGCTGCCAAGGCTAAGCCGATTCAACTGGCGGACACTGCCTACTATCAATCGCAGCCGAAGTCGAGCGCTTTTGATTATCCAGTTGAAAATGTCCGGCAGGAGCTTGAAGACAAATACACGACGCGTGTGGCCCAGGGCGGCCTTTCCGTGTACACCACGATTAACGTCGCCGCGCAGAAGAAAGCTTATGAAGTAGTGCGTGCCGGCTTGCGCCGGTATGACAAATCGCACAGCGGCTGGCGTTCGAGCTACCGGCTCATTCCAACCTCAGCGACGAATGGACAGCTGACCACACAGGAAATTAACAACTACAAAGATCCTGATTGGTACGGAAACGACTACGAACAGGGCCGGTACTTGTCAGGACTGGTATCGAAGGTAGACCGGGCCAGGAATGAAGCGACCATAAGATTCGGCAACTACACGGCCACCGTTGGTCCCTCAGACATGGGTTGGTCTAATCGCCAGCCGAAAGACGAGTTGAAACCTGGTTACCTGGCGGAGTTCAAGATCATCGAAGTGGATGAAAAGAGCCGGCGGCTGAAGGTTGAACTTTCCCAGGTGCCGGCCGTAGCAGGCGCAATGATGACGCTCAATGCCAAGACCGGCGAAATCGTCACCATGATTGGCGGTTATGATTTTTACAGCGCCAGTAAGTTTAATAATGCGACCCAAGCCTACCGGCAGACGGGCTCCTGCTTCAAGCCGTTCATTTACACAGCAGCTGTCGAATGGGGCATGACGCCAGACACGACCGTGAGCGGCGCGCCCATCTCAATTAACAACTGGACGCCGCATAACTACGACGGTTCTTTAGGCAATGGCGATTTACCCTTGAAAATGGCGCTGGCTAAGTCGATGAACGTTCCGGCGGTCCACCTGTTACAAACGGTCGGCATACAAACGGGGGCGCAGATGGTTAGGCGTTTTGGTGTCAAGGTGCCGATGGCCCCCTACCTGCCGTCGGCCCTCGGTGCGACTGAAGTGCCACTGGACCAAATGGTCTCCGCATATTCTGCCTTTCCAAATAAAGGTATACGCGTCGAGCCTCATCTCATCCGCAAGGTGCTGGATCGGGATGGCGCAGCGCTTGAAGAGTGGGAAAAGACGACCTATAAGGTTATGAATGAGTATGTGGCCCTCACGATGGTTTCAATGATGCGCGGCGTGGTCCAGTTTGGCACTGCCACCGCGGCCGGTTCTCTCGGCGTGCCGCTCGCGGGCAAGACCGGCACAGTCAACGATCATACGGATGTCTGGTTCATCGGCTACACGCCGACGTATGTCACCGGCATCTGGATGGGTTACCCGGGCAAGAAGAAACCTTTGGGCAATGAAATGACTGGCGGTGTTGGTGCATTACCGTTCTTCATTGATTTCATGAAAGATTTTTTGAAGGACAAACCCAAGGAAGATTTCCCGAAAGCTCCCGGCATGCCGGAAGATATGAAGGAACTTTTCCGTCAGCGGCAACGCGAACTGGCTGCTGAGCGTGCGCAGTTTAATGAAGACGCTGCGAAAGAGGACGAGGAGGACAGCACAACTTTGCCGGCCGCCAGTACTGAACCGAAGCTGGAGCAGATGACTCTGCCTCCTCCACCACGCGCTGAAGAGGGCCCGGCAAATCCGCAACCTCGAACAGAGACCGTAACTCCGCATGTCGATGGCCCACCGCCACCGGAGACGCGCCCACGCGAGGCAGCTCCGCAAAAGAAGAAGGGTAAGAAAGGCGGGGACGAGCCGGGGTAGGACAGGCATTCCTGCCTGTCCGCTTTTTCTTTGTGGCTACTTTCCTTTTCTCGCGCTGGACCAAGCCCATTCCTCAGGTCTTGTAACTAGCCCTGCTTTCACAGGATTCCGCTCGATGTACTTTTTGATCCGCCAAAACTCCTCTTCATTTCTACCGCGTGATCAAACGATTCATCCTGCCAGAAGTTTTCACCAGTACGTGATAGCAATTTATTACACTCGTGAGCAGTGTAGCCCTTAATAGACTTCGTAATTCTCGACAAATACGCTCTGGGCCAGATGAGTATATGTACGTGGTTACACATCACGACATAGGCACTTAGCCGATACAGCTTCAGCTGCTCTGTGCCGTGACTGAGCGAGTCCGCGACAACCTTGGCGAGACAAGGTTCCTTCAACCATGTGGGACCAGAACGGGCCTTGTCCAACTCCTCATCAAGGGACAAGAACCTTTTTCCCGGATCCTTATTCCTTAAAGACCTGGCTAATGTTTGGCGAGGCAAGGAGCCGTGCAATCTCCAAGTGATAAAAAGAGCACTATCGGCTTTCTGCCAGTGGGGAAGATGGCGTCTGTAGAACATAAGTAGGTCAGCATTCTTGCCTTTCCGTCTACCGCTGCCAAGCAAGAACCGCAGGCAGCGCTTATTTGTCACTGCAAACTTTCTGTCATGGGTGCGGAGAGGGATGTCTCTAATTAGAAATCTCAAATGGGACGTGAGAGACAGACAGGAATGTCTGTCCTACTTCAGAATCCGGTCGAGCGTATACGGCAGCATTTTCCGCCACCAGGGCCAGTCGTGATCGACGTCCGCGCCCCAGAGATCCAAATTGTGAGGGATGTTCTTGGCTCTTAGGATGTCCGACAGGTGTTGGCTGCGCTCGGGCGCTTCGTAGTTGCCCTGACCGGAGAGAATGTAAATGGCTTCCGCGTTTTGCAATATCGGCAGATAGTAGTCGTCGTCTAAGTTGGGAAGATAGTCTGCCGGGTTGTTGAAGTAAACGTTGTCGTCGTAATAGCCCTTCAGATACGAACGCACGTCGTAGCTGCCACTCATCGCGATGACGCCGCGGAATAAATCGGGATGTTTGAAATAGGCGTTCGCGGCGAGGAACGCGCCCAGGCTGGCGCCAGTGGTCAAGGGTCTCGCATCGCCGGCGCCGGAATCTTTGCGAATCAAGGGTAAGACTTCATCTGTGATGTAGCGATCGAAACGGGTCAGTAGTTCGGCCTTGATGTGCGCCGGCATCTGCTCGTTCAGCAGGCTGTAGCGATTGACGCTGTTGATGGAGTATGCGCGAATCTTGCCGCTCTCGATATGTGGCCGTATCGCGTCGACCAAATGAAAACGTTCATACTCGAGGTAGTCAGCCGCCGCGGTAGGAAACATTAATAGTGGCTGACCCGCGTGGCCGTAGGCTACCAGCGGCATTTCACTGCTTAAGTTCTTACTAAACCAGGATGTGATTCGGCGTTCCATGGAAACCCCTCAGGCGCATGCAGGCTGCGAAGTCAGAGACTCTTTTAGTTTTCGGCAGTGCGAGATATTCTCTTAGTTGACCGTTGACTGCAAGCGTGGGGCGTCCTGCAGTGCGCGCCCGCAATAGTTATTGAAAAGTTGCTCGCAACCAGATCATGACTCCTGACGAATTTCGCCGCCTTGCTCTAACGATGCAGGGCGCCATTGAAGGCGCACACATGGGACACCCTGACTTCCGCGCCAACGGAAAGATCTTTGCAACGCTGTATCCGGATGGGGAAAACGGCATGGTAAAACTCACGCCTGAACAACAGCAGGACTTCATGTACGTAGATCCATCGGCCTTCACTCCGGCGAGCGGCGCCTGGGGGCGGCAGGGTTGCACAACTGTTCGGCTGGATTCGGTCGCTGAAGATCAACTCGGCGAGGCGATGACACTAGCCTGGCAAAACACCTTGAAGAGTGCTGCCAAGCCGAAAACCAAACGCGCAAACAAATCAACCAAACAATCGCGCCGGCGCTGACCAAAAATGCAAAATGCGTCGCCTTGACGCTCTATGCCTCATCTGTTATAAAAATTTCTTCGCGCTCGCGCATGGTTTGAGACTATGTGTGGGCGCTTATTCCGCAGTAGCTCAATGGCAGAGCATTCGGCTGTTAACCGAAGGGTTGTAGGTTCGAGTCCTACCTGCGGAGCCAACCCTATCGGGGTTTTGGGGAGGTTAACCGCCTCCCCATTTCTCTCTGTACCCGCTTTGATACCCGCTTTCGTTGTCAAAAACCTCCGAGCCGCAGACTATAAACCCGTTGTCAAGCCCCCTCTGTTTTGGTCGGGTCTGTTATGGAGATGTGGAGATGGTGGAGATTATTCAGAGCGTCAGCAAATAAATTCTATATTCTCGACGGGACTCAAAAGTATCTCCATCATCTCCAACCTCCACCGCGTAGAGGCGTCGGATTTGCAGGAATCAAACCCCCAGGGGAGGGCTGGCGTGAGAATTGTCTTAAGGGTAGGGGCGTGGGTTCCCTAGAAATAGCAGACTTGGGAAATAGATTTTTTAATTTTTGAGTTTTTTACAGTTTAATTGGAGCCATTCAAAAGTAGTAGTTGTAGCGTTCACACGCTCGTTACGGACGAGTGAGGGACTCTTGAATCGCTCGACAGTCCGCGAGTAGCAAATCCACTCTAGCATCACTCAAGCCGCTCGCTCTTGCTTGTTCCTTCCAAGACTCCACTGATTGCGAGTTGCCTCCGCAGGAGAGTAAAAGTAGCAACCGTGACGTTAACGTCATTTGCACCTCGTTCAGAGCTTCGCGTTGTAAAGGCTCATTGTCCGAACTCATTGAGGGACTTTTCTGCGCGGGATCGTTACCCGTCTCACGTTTGGCTACAACAGGGAATATACGCAGCCTTAGAAGCGCCATCAGAAAGGCAGAGATAAAAGCGATGATGAAAGCAAGAACGTACTCCAGAAGCAGTTCGGAAACCAACAATCTTCTTTGCACTGCAAGGTAAAACGGCCCTGACCTCCCTTCCGATTCGTTCCACAGCCAAACACCTGAATACAGTCTTTGTTTTGAAGCGCCGAACAAGAAGGCGTACTTCTTAACTGGCAAACCACCAGACTGGGAAAGCTGTAACTTGTATTCAAAAGAAATATCCTCTTGTTGGAATAGCTCTTCACCCCACAGAAACGGCGGAAAAAGCGTTGCCAAGAGACAAAGCCCAAAGAATATTACAACTAGCAACCCCGAAGTCTTCATACTCTAGTTCTTTTCTTTAACGAAGCCCTTTCTCTCTGTTATCTTGTCGAGCTTAGACCTTTGACAAATTGAGCCATGCCAATGCGCGGAACGTACCCATCTAAGAAGTGATGCGTGGCGCTATGGAGCACAGAACTTTGAGGCTCCTAGCGTTAGGCCAAAGCGGCCATATTCTAGCTGCATTTGCAGCTACCGACAAGATATCAAAACTCGCGATTTTCCCTTCAGGAGGCACGGCCTGATGGGAAAATATCCTCGACGTAAGCAAGAGCGTCTTGCAGAAAAGTTGCTTCAGATTAGGGTTGCACTGGGCTTGTCACAGAATGAAATGCTAAAGCGTCTTGGCCTTGAAGAGGATCTCTCGCGCACGAATATTTCTAACTACGAACTGGGCCAGCGTGAGCCGCCCCTATTTGTGCTACTAGCTTATGCGCAAGCGGCTGGCATCTGTACAGATGTGTTGATAGATGATGAGGTAGATTTGCCAAAGAAGTTGCCGAGCGTTGCGAGCCACAAAAAAGTGATGTTTCCGGCTATTATTTAGCCAAACCACCTAACTCTCTTACATCAGCTTTATTGAACATTGAAAGAGTCTCCTGAATGCCGTGGTGCGGATGCTCAGGAGCTGCAGGGGGCGGTTCCCTGGGCGGTAAGGTCGGGAAGTGAAAAGGAAATCAAAATGAATGTCTCAGAAGCGGAAGCGAAGCTCGATAACTACTTGATGAAAGGGATCGTCAGCGAGATGTATCCCATCAATTCTTTCGCTGATCGATGACAATATTCCGGTTTGGCAATTGAAGGATCGCCGCGCTTTGGAAATCTTTTTGATCAACGAAGGCCGCAATGAAACGATAATCGAGGGCGCATCGGATGCGGACTTGATTCTATTGACAACGGGACATTATCGACGGACGCTTCCGCATCCAGACAAAGCCTCACACTGTGACCTTTCCGCCGCTTTGAAAGCGGTTCGTGAATCTCGCAACAAGGTACATGCGCACAACGAAGCGATTGACGCAGCCGCTCGAACACGTCCGACATGGGGAGGGACGGAAAATCTGGTTGCATACGCAAAGGATTTTGTCTGCGTGATCGCAATGGCTTTTCTTGCTAGATGGATGGGAAAAGGAGGTGATGACTATTACCTTTCGTACGATGCTGCACGTACGGGTCACTTTGTTCGAACGACTATTGAAGGAAGCAAAGCTAATCGATTGAAGGAACGAATGACGGGGTAGTTATCAGCATGAAGATAGACCAAAAAATCATTACCAAATTTGATGAATTAATTGAGGCTGGAAAACGAGTCTTGAACAGCAGACGAAGTCGTTCCGGGCCGGGTTACACCGTCATTGGCGACGATGCAGTAAATCCAGAACTATCGAATCAATGGGGGATCAGCTGTCTTAATATACTCGGTCGCGTCCTTGGAAAGGACAGTGATCATTATAAAAGGTTCCATGGCTTGTTTTCTCAGTTTGATGATTACACTCCCGTTTTGACGGCACAGGGTATTCTCAACGGAGCAAAGTCGGATTACGAAGACGGCTTCTTGTTCGAAACGCGAACTCTGATACAGGCCGAGGTGTTTGATGATTTTCTCGAAGAGGCTAAACATCTCCTGGATAATAGTTATCATGCTCCAGCCGCAGTAATCGCGGGTAGCGTACTGGAGGATGGTTTACGAAAATTGAGCATTCGAAAAGGAATTACGTTATCAGCAAAACCCAAGCTGGATACGATGAATGCTGAACTTGCAAAATCGGGTGCTTATAATATGTTGACCCAGAAGAAAATTACCGCGCTCGCTGATTTGCGCAATAAGGCCGCACATGGAAAGTGGACAGAGTTTACTGCCGCTGATGTTGAGCAGATGATTGTGCAAATACGGGCTTTCATGGAAGACCATTTTACCTAGAAAGTTTGGGATGTTTATGGAAGATCGATCTAAATGGTTCCGAGATAGAGACCTGCTTGTTAAGGTTGCTTTCTTCGCTTTGGCAGCACCCATCGCCGCGCTGTGTATCGTAGTGATCGGGGTGAGCATAACTATCCTCGCAAAGGCCGCGTTCCAAGCAGGTGCGATGAATCGATAAGTGTCACGGGACGTAATCCAAGGTATTGACTTCCCAACTTGTACCATTATATCGTTCCCGCGCTCAAAGCTATCCTTGACGTAACGTAACGGCAACACCTCGCTTTCACTGTTAGCCAAAAGCGCATAACCTGCAAGCAATATTCTGACTCAATTTAGGTGGGGAGAGAAAGTGATTCACCACTGTCATAGAGAAACAGTTAATGTGTTCCGACTCGGTTCATTAGACACTAGTGAAGTAGAGCAAGCGTTGCACCATGCCAATGCATTGCAGCACGCATTTAACTTCAAGTTTGATTTTTATGGGCAGAGGTTGTCTCTGGATGAAAAATACAAGCTTCATAATGGAGGGTATGACCTTTGTGGAGCGGTCGAAGAGTTGCTTAAGACTAATGAACATGAACGGCTACCACGACCCCTCATCGTATTAAGTGCCGAACCTTTAGGAGATCCTGATCACGCAAGTGATCCAGATTGGTTCTATCTCTCTTCCCAAGAAGAAGAATATGACCCTCAGGTGACAATTATCAGCACACAGCCTCTAGCTGTTTTACCCAAAACTAGAAGCCTAGAGAACTATCTCTTCATGATGCTATCAATCTACATGCTGACGACTTATGCGAACGTTTCATATCACGATAATAGTATCGGTTGTGTTCTTGATTATTGCGATGAACTTAGCGCTCTTGAGAATTGTTTTATAAAGGGAGAACTATGTAACGACTGCGAAGTTCAGCTTCAACAGAGAATGCGTCAGAATCAAATAAGTATTGAGAAGGTCGCAGCTGCAACAAGGATGCTTAACAGAGCGGCAGGCCGAAAATACTGTTTTGTTGTAATGCCTTTTAAGAATAGATTCAATCCCGTCTTTGAAGTGATTTGCGAAGCGCTGCTTGAACTGGGGTGGAAGATTAGACGTGCGGACGAAGTTTCTTATCCTCGCATCATCACTGACCTGATTCTGAAAGAAATCTTAACGAGCGACCTTGTCGTGGCTGATTTAACTAATTCCAACCCGAATGTATTTTACGAGGTGGGCCTTACACATACTGTCGGCAATGATCTCCTGCTTCTGACTCAGCAGAAACAGATTCCTTTTGATCTCAAAAATGAGCAGACGATATTCTACGGGATTAACGAATTGGAAAAGCTAAAGAAAGCAATTCAACTAAGGGTTGGGAGTGGGGTCGCGTGACTGGGGGCGAGAGAAGTCGATGTAAATTATTTGCTGAATGCGGATGAGACTAGAAAATGTGGACGTGTAAACATTGCGGCCAAGAAGTAGAAAGCCAGCTACATGAATGTTGGAGCTGTGGTGCCGGAATAAATTGGTCGCCGCCGACAGAGGCGCAAGCGTCACTTCAAGTCCCAGAAGCACAAGAACTCCCTACTTCTAAAGAACCGCCTTACTCCACTGATGCAACTAGTTATTTGCGGATTGTTGGCGTGGCGATTGGCCTGATTGGAGTAATCGCAGGCATCATCGTTCTCGCAAACTCACCCGACGCGCCCAGTGAATACAGCCGAGACGTTCTAAGCCAGATCCAGCACACCAATCGCATGTTCTATTTGGTCTTGGGATGGTCGCAAATAGTTGGCGGGATCACCACTGGCGTTTTTCTCTACGTTGTAGCTGGCATTGGTGAGGCCGTGTTGGATTTGTGGAGAGCCCAGCAAACGGGCAAGTAATATTCTTTATGAAACCTTCATTTGCGACAATACTAATCACAGGTGGACTGTGGCTAATATTGATTGTTGGCTGTACTTCAGGAACACCTACAATTCAGCCATCCAACTCAACAAAAGATCCGCATATGGAATTCAGCCATTTCTCCAAGATTACTGTTCAACGCAACCCTCAACTGAACAAGGCGTTCTTTACTCAACGGGATATTAAGTTTG
>DATLBQ010000273.1:0-8324 GCA_035526805.1 Pyrinomonadaceae bacterium | reverse complement strand
AGTCGCCGTCAACCAGGTAAAAAGCGGACGCGCGCGCGTGATCTTACTAGCGCGCAGCGGTCGTGACGTTTGGAGAGCAAAAAAAGAGAGTCCGCGTAAGACCGACGTTTTGATTATGACCGGCGAACCACAGAAGGTTCCGGCGGCGGGAATGTCGTTGGCCGTGTCGCCTTATCGCGTTAATACGTTTTCACCTCTGGTTGGTATCCGCAGCCTGAATTATCTGGAGCAGGTGCTCTCATGGGAAGAAGCGCAGACTAGAGATTTTGATGAAGCGGTGATGCTCAATGAACGAGGCGAAATTGTCTCGGCCACTATGGCAAACATCTTCTGGTTCACCGAGGGCACCCTTCATACGCCGGCTCTCAGCACGGGCGCGATCGCCGGCATAACCCGCGCGGCTGTTATTGAACTGGCGGGTAAACAGTTCATTCCGGTGATCGAGGGGATTTACGAGTTATCCAATCTCACCGAAGCGAATGAAATTTTTCTCACGTCAGCAAGCCTTGGGGTTGCGCAAGTGACCACTTTCGATTTTCGCCGCTATGCAGTGGCGACAGCAAATATTTGCGCCAGACTTTCCGACGCTTTTAGCGTTCTTATCTCACAAAGCAAACAAGAAAATTAGAAGCTGATCGAGCCTTTGCACAAAAAGTAAATAAACGATTCCAGATGGGTAGTGACAAAACGAAAGTTCTCGTCGCCTTATTTAATTTGAAAGCAAAGTCTGATTGAGTCCGAAGTGTCAGGCGATGCTTCACTTGTAGCGCGAGAGAGTAGACGGGCAAAGGTCCAATCTCTCGCAGCTGCATCTTTTTGTCAGGATCAGGATAGTCTCAGAGCTTAGTATTGACAGTGCTGCCTAGTGCGATTACGCTGGGCGCGTTCTTGGGCATAACCTGATCCTCGCTTACCGTCGGGTACTATTTTCAGCTGCATTATTGGCTCTGATGTTGAGTACGTTCGACGCCGGACGATATAGGCGCATAGCTGAAAAGGAGAATGCGTTATGACTAAAGTGGTATTGGTAAACCCTGCAAACGCAACCGTTGGGTATAGCGTGATCACGCCACGGTGGCTGTTTGTTATTGCGGGTGCAACCCCCACCGAATTTGCCGGCGACCCCGTCATCATCGATGAGCCGGTTGTCGCTTTTAACCCACAGGACGTCGGTCCCGGTGACATTGTGGGAGTAGGAATCCACACCGGAAATTGCCGACCCGGTTATCGCGTCGTGCGCGAGGCAAAAAAGCGCGGAGCCACTGTTATCGTTGGCGGCGTTCATCCGACCATATTTCCCGAAGAGCCGCTGGAGATGGGTGCCGATGCAGTAGTTAAGGGCAACGCCGACATCATCTGGAAAGAAATGTTGGAAGATGCGCACTTGGGCCGGTTGAAGAAAGTCTATGACGGTGGACGCGTGCCGGGCGAGCTGATGGCGAAAGCCCGCTGGGATCTGCTCGATCCGAATAAATACCTGATGGGCTGTATCCAGACGGTGGCTGGTTGTCCTGAGAATTGCAGTTTCTGCTCTGTTTGGGTGACTGACGGCCGCACTCCTCGCCTGCATCTGAATGAACAGATTATTGACGAGGCAAACGAGCTTCATGGGATGGGTTTTCGCTACGTTTTTTTCTCTGACGATAACTTCACTCCCGCCACGCTCGCCCGTATCGCCAGGGAAACAAATGCGGCCACCAGAAAAAACCTTGAGAGAGTTCGCGAGGATCGACTCAGACTATTTGATGAATATGACCGGTTGGGACCGCCGAATCTTTACGGTTTCACGCAGATGACGGCTGAATGCAACAGCGACGAGGAATATCTTGACGCCATGTACAGCAAGATGCGACTGCGCGGCGCGTTGATTGGCGTGGAATCGTTTACCGAAGAGGGACTGAAAAGCGTAAACAAGACCTGGAATCCGGTGGGACAAAAAATGGCGGAAGCCATTCAAAAGATCCAGAGTCACGGCATCATGGTCCTGGCATCGATAATTGGCGGTCTCGAGAGCGACACCCTTTCCACCCTGCGAACGATGCGTCACTTCGCAAGTTTGTCAGGTACAGCTTTTGCGCAATTCCCACTGTACAGCGTTTATCCCGGCACCAGGGACTATCACGAAATGATTCGTGACTGGAAGAACCGCGACAATCCTGACTACAAACCGAAACACGCGGTGCAAATCGTGGGCGACAAATACTGGCTCGACTACGATCACACCGACGTAGCTGTGAAGCATCCATCCATTGCCAGCAAAGACCTGCTGAAGGAGTCGCAGGAAAGCTCGAGTAATTTCTACAGCCTCAAGGAGATTCTCGCGCGCACGCGCAGTGGCGCGATGAGTAGCTTGCCGCTGCCGGCGAAAATCTTTTATGCCGTTGCGTGCCGGGTATTTGCGTCGCTTTATCCTGGCGGCATTGCGGCCGACAACGTCCGCAAGAGAAGGCTGGGCATAATTCCCCGGCTGAGCATGCGCGCCGCTATGCGAGTTGCGAGACAGGATTATGACTGGGGAATCCGACCGCAACGGCGCGAAGTGATCGAGGAAATTATTGATATGGCTGCTTGAAGCTCTCCCTCGATTTGTGTTTTGCACATAGTTTGTTCACTCCTGGTTACCTCGTTCTCGTCGTTTTTTGCCCAGTTTTGATTGAAACCTGCTAAGGGTCACTTCTCAAAAATGCGGACGATCGCTACTCACAACCGAAAGAAGGAGATCGCGTTATGGCCAAGGTCTTCATAGTAAACCCGGCAAATGCAAGCATCGGCTTCGCTTTCATCACTCCCCGATGGCTCTATGTGATTGCTGGTGCAACTCCAACAGAATTAGTGGGTGAACCGATCGTTATCGACGAACCTGTGGCGCCGTTCAAGCCTGAAGCTGTACGCCCCGGGGATATCGTAGGGGTTGGAATTAACACCGGGAATTGCCGGCCCGGTTACCGCGTAATCCGTGCAGCGAAGAGACGGGGAGCAACTGTCATCGTAGGCGGCATCCATGCCACCCTCTTCCCGGAAGAGGTGTTGCAAATGGGAGCTGACGCGGTCGTCAAAGGCGGGGGCGATCTAATTTGGAGCAAAATCGTCGAGGACGCTTTAGAGGGCAAGCTGCAACGGATGTATGACGGAGGACGAGTGCCGGGGGAGCTAATGGCGAGAGCTCGTTGGGATTTGCTCGACGCCAGCAGATACCTGATGGGATCTATTCAAACCGTTGCGGGCTGCCCTGAGAATTGCAGCTTTTGCTCGGTTTGGGTGACCGACGGCCGAACCCCACGCATGCACTTGAACGATCAGATCATAGAAGAGGCCAATGAGCTTCATGCGATGGGTCTTCGCTACGTTTTTTTTGCTGACGACAATTTCACGCCCGCTACGCTGGCCCGCATCGCCAGAGAGAAGAATCCGCAAACTCAAGCGCTGCTCGCAAATGTTCGGAAAACTCGAATGAAACTGTTTGAGGAGTATGACCGGCGAGTTCCCAAGTCGCTTTATGCGTTTACACAAATGACAGCGGAGAGTGTTAGTGACAAGGAATACCTGAAGGCCATGTACGAAAAGATGCGAATCCGGGGGGCGTTAATAGGTGTGGAGTCGTTTACCGCCGAAGGCTTGAAGGAGACCAACAAAACCTGGAATCCGGTGGGCCAACATATGGTTGAGGCGATTCAAACAATCCAGAACCACGGCATCATGGTGCTGGCCTCAGTTATTAACGGGCTCGAAAGTGATACGATTTCTACGTTACGCACTATGCGTAAATTCGCGCTCGCTTCGGGCACAGCTTTCGCCCAGTTTCCACTCTTTAGCATTTATCCGGGAACCAAGGACTACCATGAGATGAGGCGCGACTGGGAAAACCGCCACAACGCGGACTACGTGCCGAAACACAAAGTGCAAATGCTGCGCGACAAGTTTTGGCTCGAGGTAGATACCTCCGACGTCGATATCAAACATCCAACCATATCGGCCACCGAACTGAAGAGAGAAGTGGGTGAAAGTTGGACCACTTTTTATCGCCTGAAAAACATAATCAAGCGCACGCGGCAAGGCGCAATAAGCACAATGTCGCTGCAGGGTAAGGTGGCGTACGCGATCGCATGTTTGACATTCAGCGCGCTTTTTCCCAAGGGCATCTCCGCCGACAACGTTCGCGAAAAGAAATTAGGTTTTTTCCCCAGACTCTTTATCAGGTCAGCCATCGCGTTATCGAGAGGAACCCGCGACTGGTTTGGAATACGCCCCCAGCGGCTTGAAGGCCAAACTTAAAATCCGGGAGCGAGCATTCTTACCAGCGCTTCGGGTTTTTTGATTTTTTGTCCCGTCATCCAGGCATCAGCCTCTATGATCAGCTGTCGCCCGCGCTCGCCACCAAGTTTCTCGCCCAGCCGTCGCCGAGCTGCTGCCGCATAAAGACGCATCTCCGCGCGCTCAAAAATCTGCACCGCTTCTGAAAGCAACCTGGTAGCTTCCCGGTCATCGGCCCGTTGCTGTGCTACCCCCGCTCGCAGTAACGTCGCATACGGTCTTGACCATGACATGTTCACTTTTTCCATCCGGCGCGCCAACTTTTCAACCAGCCGCAGCTTGCTGTCATCGCGACCGGCCGCGCAGCTAGCAAGCGTCGCTCGCGACCGTAGTTGCATAGCCTCTAAAGCCACTCCGGACGTTCTAAATAGCTGCGAATTCTCAAGCGCTTGCCATTCCCCTTCCACATGCTTGCGGGCAACTTCGAGATCTCCGGTATAGATCTCAATTTGCACGAGCGCGTGCAGCGAGACGTAGTGCTGCAAATGAAAGCCTTCCTGTGACCAGGATTTAAGTGCCTCTATCACTTCCGCTCGAGCTTTGTCCGGCTGGTCCGCCGCCAGCCAAATCACATTCAAACGGGTGCGCAGGTCCATCGCCGCAAAAAGATTTCCCTGTTCCAGCGCGGCTGAAAGCAGTGAGGGCACTTGTCGCGATACTTCCTCAAGCTCGCCAAGGAGTATAAGCGTGCTTAGCCTATAGCGATTCGCGATCGTCTGCTCCCAGGTCGTACCGGTACATCTTTCGCGCCAGATTTCCGCTGCTTCGTCGCAGAGTTCGGACGCCTTGCGCCAGCTCCCGGAAAGGTTAGCAATCATGCCGCGAGCGAAAATCGAGAGGCCAATGATGTACGGGTCGTCCAATCTCTGGGCGATCTCTTCGGCTTTTTTCGCAATCTGCTCAGAACGCTCGCCCACGCCGCCGCGCGCCGCCGTAAAGATCGCCTCAAACGCCAGGGCCCGTGACACGCGAAAAGGCTCGCCGGCGCGCAGAGCAAGCAACAGATGCCGACCCTGGAAGTCGGCCCCGCGGATCAGATCAACCGAACCCAAACCAGCCGCAACAGCCCAACAAGTATCCAGGCGCACGAGATCGGATTCAAGAATCTGAGTTTCCTTACGCTCGGTGAACTTCAGTCCCCGCAAACGAATTTGCAGCCGTCTCAGTAGTAAAGAAATCAGGGCGCTCCTTGGAGTGGCCGGATAAGACAATCCTACAGCCGCGAGCACTGAGCGGATTAACTCCAGACCCTCGTTGATATGACCGCCCATCAATAATTGCTGCGCTGCGCGCCGTTTGAATTCGAGACTGTGACGCGCCGAAGTTAGTTGGGCCACATCCAGGTAAGCCTGCGCCGCTTCGGCGGGACGGCCGGCATTCACGAGCGCTTCGGCCAATCCCCGTTTGAGGTCAACCAATTCCGCGTCGCGGGCCGGCGCGAGTTCAAGCGCGCGTCGATAAAAGGCGGCGGCGCGATCGAACGCGAGTGCGCTGGCTGCTTTCTTTGCTGCGGTCGCCGCATGCGCGGCTGCCCGCACTCTTTCCCCGGCGCCCAGATAATGTTCAAAGAGGGCTTCCGGATCGTCGATGCCGCGTGCCTCGAGCGCCTGGGCCAGCCGGCGATGAATCTGTGTAACTTTCCTGGGGCTGAGTTGACTTGCCAGTGCTTCGCGAATGCGGTCGTGATACAGCTCAAGTGTGTGTCCCACTCCGCCGGTGCGCAGGAACTGGGCGGCGCGCAGTGAACTCACCAGCGGCAGTTCGTCGCCCGAAAGTTCTGCCGCTTGATAAACCACTTCCGAATTTATCGGGCGGCCGGCCACTGCCAGCGCATCGACAAAATGCCGCGCTCCCTCCGGCAGATGTCGCAGCCGAGCTTCAAGCATCATGGCCAGGGTAATTCCCGTGGTCGACGTTTGATCGCTCGTTAAGGCATAACGAGCCAGCTGTTCGAGCAGAAACGGATTTCCGCGCGCCTCACTCAGAATCGCCTCGGCAAAAGGCTCGAGCACAGAAGCACTCGAGCCGAGCAACTCGTGCAGCAACGTATAAGATTCGGATCTGGAAAGAGCGCCGACCAGCACTTCGCGACAATCGTCAGTACCCGTTTTTTCCACGAGTGACTTGAGAAACGGTTTGGTCTTGATGTCTTCACTACGAAAGCTCGAGAGCAAAAGTAGCGGCGGGGAATCCGGCGGACGCAGTAAGTCTTCAAGCAGGGTGGTGCTGTCGGCGTCAGACCATTGCAGGTCATCGATGTACAGCACTAGCGGTTGCCTGTCACATATACGGCCCAGCAATTCGCGCAGCGCTGCAAATGCCTTGCGTCGTAAAGTAAACGGATCCGGAACATCCTGTTCGCGTTGCGGCGCATTAAAAATGGAATCAACCTGAAGCATCACTGGAAACAGGCGGGCTAGGGCTAAAACCTCGCGAGGCATCAATGCTTCCGCCTTCGCTTCCGGCAAGTTCAGTAAATACTTCGTGAGGCTGTCTACCACGCCGTCCAGGGCTTTGTAAGGAACCGACTCGCGTTCATAGCAGCGGCCTTCGAGGACGACAACGCCAGTCTGATTCTCTCGCAGGCGTTCGAGAAAATGTCGGACGACGGCGGTCTTGCCCATTCCGGAGCTGCCGTGCAGATAAATTGTGACTGTCTGTCCGCGCCGGGTCACGTTGAAAGCATCTGCGAGTTCCCGCAACTGGCGTTCGCGGCCGATGAATGGAGTGGATTGGGCCACCGATGGCGCCGGCGTCGATATCGGACGCTGCAGCGGTCCGGTCTTGCCATGTCCAAGGATGCGCAAGATTTCGCGTCCTGATGGCCTTTCTTCAGGGTTGCGACGAAGCAGATGCACACACAAATTGTTGAGCTCCGCCGGAATGTTCCCGACAACGTCGCTCGGTGCGGGCGGATCGAAGTTTTGTTTGTTCATCATCACTTCGAAAAACTTCCCGGCAAAGGGAAGCTGTCCGGTAAGCGCCTGATACAGCATCACGCCCACGCTATACCAATCGCTCGCGCGTGAAATGGGAAGCTGCGCCCCCTGCTCCGGCGACATGTAGTCAGGCGTGCCGGCGAGCGTCACGCTGTCATGGAGTTCCTTGTCTTCAACCTGAGCAACGAGGCCGAAGTCGAGAATGACTACGCGTCCTTCTTTCGTTACCAACACGTTTGAAGGCTTAATATCACGATGCAGCTTGCCCGTTTGATGTAAACCGTGCAGACCTTCGACAAGTTGCCTCAGGGCGATGTTCAAATGATTCAGGTCCAACTTCGACTGCGCCAGCGCAGGATCCTGCGGAGTCTCAGGGAGATCGGCCGAAAGATAGTTTTTTAACGAATCCAATTGCTTCGTTTCTGCTTCGTAGTCCGCCAACAACTCTCTATCAGAGGTGCCTGGACTTTTGCGCAGTGTCGGGGTTCGGGACGACTGCACGCGTGTCGCGCGATAACCCGGCCGCACGTATTCGAGGAAGTTTGAGCCCTGCACCAGTTCCATGGTGAAGAACCAGTACTGCCCATCTGACATAAACTCGTAGAGGGTTACGAGATTCGGGTGAGAGACATCGGCCAGAGAGCGAAACTCATTTTTGAAACGTGAAATGTGTGAAGCTTCCGCGCGCGTGAGTGTCTTCAGCGCTACTATCTTGTCGGTCTCGCGGTCGTGCGCTTCGTACACCACGCCCATGCCGCCCGAACCGAGGCGGCGGCGAATACGAAAGCGTTCAGTACCGAGAAAGTCGCTCGAGTGTTGGGTCATTGCTGAGGGCTGCGATTGTAGCGCAAACTGTTAGTTTGCGTGTTTAGTAACATAATGCGAGCTGCCGTTTGTGCCCTGGTAATGTAGCCAACGCAAACTACAGTCTGCGTTCCCTACCTGGCGTTTACCTCCAACGAAGGAGTCTACATGGACTGGCGTGTCTTTCTAACAACCTTTGGTGTCATATTTCTTGCGGAGATGGGCGACAAGACTCAACTTGCCGCCATGACGATGGCGGCGCAGTCGAGT
>DATLBQ010000272.1:0-3049 GCA_035526805.1 Pyrinomonadaceae bacterium | reverse complement strand
CACCCCAATGCCGTCCTTTCGCAGGTCAAGATAAAGCTGTTCGCGCGCGGCGGCGATATCGACCGCCAGGATACGAACGGGGAAAAGATGCCATGCGTGACGTCGATCATCTGGTTCTACGGGAAGCCGAATCGAAGTGATGTCTGCAAGGCGCTCCATGTACCTGTCAGCAAGGACGCGGCGCCGCGCCAGCCATGCAGGGAGTTTCTTCACCTGGGATACACCAAGGGCGCACAGCAAATCCGGCAGTCGATAGTTGTACCCAAGCTCCACCATGTCGTACTGCCAAGTACCAGCAAGCTCCCGCTCGCGGTGATTTGTGCTTATCCCATGGTTTCGGAGAAGCCTGACCCTGCTCGCGAGCTCTTCATTCTCCGACGTTACCATTCCTCCTTCGCCCGTGGTCATGTGCTTTACGGGGTGAAAGCTGAAGATTGAGAGATCTGCAATGGCTCCCACCGGCCGCCCTTGGTATTCGGCGCCGAGGGCATGACAGGCATCTTCAATCAGGGTCAGGCCGTTTGCCCTGCAAATATTCAAAAGTGGCTGAAGATCAGCCGGCAGCCCGGCGTAGTCGACCGCAACGACTGCGCGTGTGCGTGGGGTAATAAGGGACGCGACGTGGTCGACGTCGATATTCAGCGTATCTTCCAGAACGTCAGCGAATACAACTGTGCCACCTGCGTAGCGAACGCAATTCGCGCTGGCCGCGAAAGTGAGGGCAGGGACAATTACCTCGTCGCCGGGTTTGATGCCGATGGCAAGCATCGCGAGGTGCAGAGCCGCAGTGCCGTTGCTGACCGCAACTGCGTACTTGGCTCCCACATACGACGCGAAAGACTCCTCAAATCGCTCAACAGCGGGGCCGGTGGTTAGCCAGTTGCCCCTCAAAACTTCCGTTACCGCTTCCAGATCATCGGATTCGATAACATGTCGCCCGTACGGAATCATTGCTTTAATGATGAATTTCAGTCGCGATGATCTGCCTCAGGTCTTCGACGCTAAGGAATCGATCGTTAGTACCGCTGTTGTAACTAAAACCGTACTCGAGCCGCTTACCTGGTTTTTCGCTGCTCTCGCAACGAAATTTTTCTACATCCCAAAGCGGCATAGACGGAAGAATCACGAAATAATCATCAAATTCGATTGTGTTCATCGCGTCGGTAATGGTAATCATCTCTTCGTGCAGCTTCTCGCCCGGCCTAATGCCGACTATCTCAAACCGAGCCCCGGGAACTATCGCTTCCGCGACATCGAGAATTCTATATGACGGAATGCGTGGCACGAATAGTTCGCCGCCCCACATCCTGCCCAGACAATCCAACACGAAGTCCACCCCCTCTTGAAGGGTGATGTTGAACCGCGTCATTCGTTCGTCGGTAATTGGTAGAATTGCGCCCTTTCCTTTTTCAAGAAAGAAAGGCACCACCGAGCCTCGACTCCCCATCACGTTCCCATACCGCACTGCGGAAAAGCGGATATCGTGTTTTCCCTTGTGGTTATTAGCGGCGACAAAAAGCTTGTCGGATGCCAGCTTGGTCGCGCCATACAGGTTTATCGGCGCGGCGGCCTTATCCGTGCTGAGCGCCACGACATGAGTGACCCCCGAGGCAATCGCGCCGTTGATCACGTTCTGAGCCCCAAAGATATTGGTTTTCACGGCTTCGAACGGATTGTATTCCGCGGCCGTCACCTGTTTGAGGGCTGCTGCGTGGATCACCACGTCGATTCCTTCCATTGCCCTGCGGAGTCGCTCTTCGTCACGAACGTCGCCAATGAAAAAGCGGATTACGTCCGATCGGCTTCGAAATGGCTCAGAGTTCTGCATATCGAACTGCTTCAATTCGTCACGACTGTAAACAGCTATCCGCTTCGGGGTCCAGCGATCCATAACTGTCCGGATGAATCTCTGGCCGAATGACCCGGTGCCCCCAGTAATGAGGACACTCTTACCATCGAATGAAAAATTAGAAGCCATTATTAGTTGAATTATAGTCTTCGCTGGCAAAACACCCAGCCAAAGGCAAAGAGAATCCACATTCCGAGCCTGCCTGCAACTAAGAAAAAAACTGCTTGTATCGGCGCCAACGAGCGCCTGGTCGCCGATGGTCCGCCGTGCACATAATTACTCGGACAGCGGTATCATCTACTGTTTCGGTCGGTCGCAACGATTGAGGTGTTGACTTACCCAGGACGTTACTGCGTAAACACCTGACGATGCCGGTAGGCCGCTCGGCAAGCCATGTGGGCCGGGGAACGCATCCCGCCCATCCCGATACACGCTGGCCAAACATCCGTTGCTCAGTAACTAAAATAACTTTCTGGCTTAGGCTGTCAACGCTATCGCCACCCTTGGACACGGTGAATATTAGAAATAGGTACGCGGCTAACGTCAAACCAGTTATGTTGTTAGGACCGGCCGCCTAATCGACCGCTACTGGACGCGCGCACACAAAAGACAGACTTCGATAAGACTCAGACCACAAACATGCACCGTCTTTTCCCGTATCACATTCGCAATAGGCATCTTGTAGCTGCCGATGCCCTGTCGGTGATCGTTGCCGCGACTGCAGCCTTTGCTGTTCGCTTTGAACACTTGTCTTGGCTTAGCGCCAATGCAAACCTCGTCATTCTATACGTAGCGCTCACTTTACCGTTGCGTATGGGCGTGTTTTACGCAGCTGGGATGTATCGCCGACTTTGGACGCACGCCAGTCTTGGAGAGTTACGGCAAATTATCGTTGCAGTGTCAATTGCGGGTTTGGCGTCCGGCATCGTTGGCCTCGTCATATTACCGGTCCTCCCAGGTGCCTTCGGGCGGGTTCCTTTTTCCGTTGTTTTCATAGACGCCTTTCTGGCAGCGGCAGCGGTTGCCCTCCCGCGTTTGCTAGCGAGGACTGTGAGTGGGTCTTCACCGCGGCGACGGCGCGATGACATCGGGAAACGCGTTTTGCTGGTTGGTGCGGGAAACGCCGCCAAGCTTGTAGTGAAAGAGCTTCGTAACAACCCCGACCTCAATCTCGCGCCTGTAGGCTTTGTAGATGACGAC
>DATLBQ010000271.1:0-4698 GCA_035526805.1 Pyrinomonadaceae bacterium | reverse complement strand
CCTCTTCCTCGAACTGTGTAGCGGGCCACTGTGAACAGGCAGAACAAAAATGCCAGGTTGTCTCGTTGAGACTACGACGGTAGATCATACGTTAACCTCGCCGTTCAAGGAAGCAATATCAGAACGTTCGGCGTGGGATGGCTCATCGATAAGTGAATTGAAAGAGTCACCATTGTACGGCAACTTGGCGTCAATGACGCGTATTCCCACTGTTTGCGTCCCAAAAGGCGCTTATAAAACTTGCCCCTAGTTCATGGTGGCAGCGATTACGCGTTCAATGGCGCGAATCAACTGGTGCTCATCGAGGAACTCTTTCGGCAAAAAGTTTTGGGCTCCTTGTAATAATGCACGCACGGCTATTTCCTTGTCTGTCGCACCACTGATAATGATGATTGGCGTAGTCGGAACCTCCGCACGTATCCTCGTAAGCGTTTCCAGGCCTGTGCTGTCGGCAAGGCGTAGGTCGAGTAATATGACGTCTACTTCGTGGGTTCGGAGTCGCTCGAGGGCGCTTGCAAGGGTAGATACGTGGGTAACCCTGAAGAGCTCTTCTTTTGTCCTCAGTAACGCGCCGATGATAATGGCATCACCCGGATTATCTTCAACTAGCAGAACGGTAATCGCTTTATTCTCCACTACAAAGCCCCTGCCGAAAATGAGTATTTGCTGACATGAGATAGGCGGCACAACCTACTTATCTTACACTGAAGAAAGCGACTGCGAAGATGATGCACTTGCAATGGAGCCTCAATCGTCGGGGTGACGATACCGTACTACGTCGGTAAGGCCTCTATTGCAGCTGCAAACCTTCCTCCCTGAGGAGTTCCATCGTTTTGTTGATTGTGTAGACCGTTCGTTCTTCGGCCAAATATTGTGGTGTCACTAGGATTCGGATACCCTAAATAGGGTATGAGTAACAGGCGCGGTAATCCGCCGGAATCAGGTGCTGAGCGCTGCAGCGACAGTTGAACCGGCTGCCTAAGAGAGAACGATGCGCAACGATCGGACCATTCTACTCGTTGAAGATAACGAAGCCGACATCTTCATTTTTAAGAAAGTCGCAAAATCGGCCAATATTGAAAATCCCATTCAAGTAGTCCAAACAGGGCAAAAGGCACTCGACTATCTGTCCGGCGAAGGACAATATGCGGATCGTGTGCACCATCCGCTCCCCTTCCTAGTCGTGCTCGATCTGAAACTGCCACTGAAGAATGGAATGGAAGTTCTTGAGTGGCTTCGGATGCAGCCGGACATTCAATCGACCAACGTCATTATTCTTACCTCTTCTTCAGAGCCACGAGAGATTGCTTGCGCTCGCAAGCTCGGCGCACTGTCATACTTTGTCAAGCCTCCGAGCCGGGAAATTTTAGAAGGGGTTATTAACGGCCTCTCTACGTCTACGCCGGCATCACAATGGCCACTTCCATTTCCAGGCGGGCTGTTCGATGAGACGCCGGGTCGAACAAATCAGTAAAGGTCAACCATACATCGGCTGGAATCCCCCATTTGCCTAGGTGTGAGTTGAATCGATTCTGGTTTCGAGACCTCGGGACGCCACTTGATCGCTATATTCAAGCGTATGCGCCGGAAGCGTGAAGAAAAACGTAGAGCCTGCCCCTGGCTGCGATTCGACCCAAATGCGCCCTCCGTGCCGCTCGACAATCTTCTTGCAGATTGCTAAGCCGATACCCGTTCCCGGATATTGAGTGCGGTCATGCAGGCGCTCAAAAACAAGAAAGATTCGGTTAACATGTTCAGCGCCGATCCCGATTCCATTATCCTGCACGGAGAAGACGCAATCGGTCTCCATCCGCTTTGCGGAGAGGTGCACCCGCGGTGGTTCGGAACCGCGGAATTTTATCGCGTTCGTTAATAAGTTCTGCAGTAGCTGGACCATTTGCGTGCGGTCCACTCTAAGACTCGGTAATCGGTCGTGTGTTATTACAGCGCTATTATTCTGGATCAAGGTCAGCAAATTCTCGAGTACTTCCTGCAGTACTTCTTCGCAGTCGGTGACAAGAGTTTCGTCGCGGCTTGCACTCAAGCGCGAATAGGCCAATAAATCCGAAATGAGCTGTCTCATGCGATCGGCGCCGCCCACTGCGTAGGCAATTAACTCATCCGCCTCAGCGTCAAGTTTCCCTTTGTATTGTTTACCTAGCATTCCAACGAAGGTAATAACCATGCGTAGAGGCTCCTGCAGATCATGGGATGCAACATATGCGAACTGTTCAAGATCGGCATTCGAGCGGGCTAATTCAGCAGCCTGTCGAGCCAAGTCTGTTTCCATGCGCTTGCGCTCCGTGATATCGCGAATAATTCCCGTAAAATGAATACCTTCACTGGTGCTCCACTTCGCAAGTGACAGTTCCAGAGGAAACTCCGTGCCATCCTTTCTTCGTCCGGATAATTCGACGGTTTTTCCAATGACCCGAGATTCTCCTGTTGTAAGGTACCGTTGCATACCCCGCTCATGGGCCGACTGAAATCTTGCGGGCATGATCAAAGTAAGCGGGCTTCCCAGCGCCTCCGACGCAGCGTATCCAAAGATTCGCTCGGCTACCTTATTCCAGTGGATGATAATGCCTCGCTGATCCCCGGAAATAATCGCATCATTGGCCGTTTCTGCCACGGCCCTAAACTGCTCCTCGCTCGCCCGTAGCGCCTGCTCCGCTTGTTTGCGTCCGAAGACTTCTCCCAAACGGGAGCCAAGCTTATCAATGGCAGCCAAGAAGTGAATATCCGGATCACGACTGTCGGAAGTGAAGAACTCGAGAACTCCGAACACATTTTGCCCATCCCGTAACGCAAAGCCAAAAGCGGACTTGAGTCCCATTTCTGCTGCGACTCTACCGCGCGGAAAATTCGTATCGTTCGTGACATCCACAATCCAGACCGGGGCACTGTTCTCCCAGACCCGACCCGGTAGGCCAATGCCCTTGGGGAACTTTGTTCTCAAACTAAGGATTCGAAATGACGCGTAATCAATTTCGGCATAAAACGCTCCTGGTAGGCAGACCAGTACGTTTTCCCTTTTATCGACGACCCACGCTTGCGCTGCTTGCCACTTTCGGAGAGTTGAAATTTGCTCCAGACAGCGTGACAGACCTGAATCTATATCTTCAGCTGAATTAACTGAGGAGATGACGTTGGCGAGAAGTAGAAGAGCCTCGTTCTCCTGCTTGCGCTCTGTAATGTCGCGCATAATTTTCGAAAACCCGATCAAACGTCCTTCCGTATCGTTAAGAGCTGTAATGACAACATTGGCCCAAAAGCGAGACCCGTCCTTTCTTATTCGCCAATCCTCATCTTCTACACGACCTTCCTGCGAGGCCGCCCGCAATTCTATTTCCGGCTTCCCGCGCTCGATATCTTCCCCGGGATAAAAGCGTGAGAAGTGTTGACCGATAATTTCCTCAGCCGGGTATCCCTGCAGTCGCTCGGCCCCGGTGTTCCATGTGATCACGCGTCCTTTCGGATCCAGCATAAAGATCGCGTATTCGTGGGCTCTCTCGACTAATAGACGGAATCGTTCCTCGCTTTGGCGCAACTCCTCGCCGCGTTTCTCGCTGGCCGCATCATGTTCACTCTTGCGTTCAGCGGAAACCGCCGCAACCATCATTGTCATGACGCCGATGACGCCAATGAATGCCTGATTCATTAGGAGCGTTTCGTTTGGGCTCATGCCTACGATCTGCGGACCGTACAGGGTACTTGCGATCGTCGCTCCCGCGAGAACGAGGACTGCCAGCGCCGCCTCAAGCCTGCCAAAGCGCACCGCAGCCCAGATCAGAAACGGAATGCACAGGAATTTCAACGGCCGAGAAACTACCATTGATCCCACGACGACAAGACCAGTTCCCAATAAGGCGGACTCTATAACTCGGCGAAGGGGCCAACGACTCCTATTCTCCGTTCTGCTAGCCAGCACAAAGATCGGCGCGATTACGAGATTTCCGACAGCATCTCCAAGCCACCAAGTCAGCCAGATCGCTCCGTAATCGGCCCAAGCCGCAAATCCTGCCAACGCGAGGCTAGTAACCCCAACAGTGGCACTTACGGCTGTGCTAAGCATTCCAGCGAGCAGCACGAAACGGAAGATCGACTCTGGTTTTGTGAAAACATTAGGACCGCCTGCAAACCGGTTGACGAGCCATGCACCGATCAGCCCTTCGGCCGTGTTGCCGGCAGCAATAGCGATTGACGTGATTGCAGAACCGGCAGTAGTCAGATTTGCGAAAAGCGCGCCTATCAAAATTGCTGGCCATACCCGATATCCGAGCAGCAGAAAAGCCGCGAAGGCGATACCGGTCGGTGGCCAAACAGGCGTTGCGCTCGGATTCAGAAAAGCTAGCAATAGCCCGACTTTGGCCGCGCCAATGTAAGCCGCGGTCAGGGAAAGACAGACGACAACGTATTTCGTATCGAGTGCCAAATTGGAGCTTGGCTTGACTATTCCGGAAGGCATTCAGCAAATTTCCGACAAAACCATAGCTTCGGTTCTCCTTGGAAGTCTACTACAGCGTATTCCGAGGCGCGCGGTAGCATACCGACCGAGAGCTACTTATCAAAGCTGTCTGGTCCCCAGCTATACAACAACTTCTGTATTTCCTCGGCGTTGCTTTTGTTATTCGCCTAAGGCGTAAGCGTGAATTGTGCCGAGCCCGCAACTGCAACCAGATAAGCCTTTCCATGTCA
>DATLBQ010000270.1:0-4065 GCA_035526805.1 Pyrinomonadaceae bacterium | reverse complement strand
GCCAACGGTTTGCTCGCTCGAATTGGGATTATGGGACAAGAGTGGCCTACCTTTTTCAACAACTTCATTGCAGAAGGCTTTGTGGGCCTTTCGGGTTATCTGATCTTCGGCGGTTACAGGCTGTTTTCGCGACGCGTTTCCAGGAAAGTTGTCCGTATGGACGAGTCCCTGTTAGCTGACGAAGGACCGTTCACGTGGAATCAGAAACTGACCCTGGTGATGATCGGCGGATTATTGGTGGCTGTGTCCTTTTTCGGTATAGATGTTGGCATGGGTGCCATCATCGCTGCTGCACTGCTGACAATTTGCCGGGCTGCCGACGAGGAAGCTGCTGTAAAGACGATGCCTTGGAACGTGATTCTTATGGTTTGCGGTGTGACTGTCCTCATCTCCATTCTCGAGAAGAAGGGTGGCATGGATTTATTCACCACCATGCTTGCGCGGTTTTCGACGCAGACTTCAGTTACCGGGGTGATGGGATTTGTTACAGGTCTCATTTCCGTTTACAGCAGCTCATCGGGTGTGGTGCTGCCCGCATTTCTTCCCACAATTCCTGGATTGATACAGAAAATTGGCGGAGGCGATCCGATCGCGATTGCCTCTTCAGTGAACGTCGGCGCGCATCTCGTGGACGTTTCGCCCTTATCAACGCTCGGGGCGCTTTGCATTGCGAACGCGGCGGCGTCAGAGAACCGGAAGGCCCTCTTCAATAAGCTGATGATTTGGGGCCTGTCGATGAGCGTAGTTGGCGCATTTGTCTGTTGGGTGTTCTTCGGCTTGTTATGAAGGCGCTCGTTATAGGTGTGTTCGTTCTTTTCGGCGCCCTTCACCTCCATGCGGCGGATGTCAATGTCGCGGCTGCATCCGATCTCAATTTCGCCATAAAAGAAATCATCCACGACTTTGAGGAGAACACCGGACATAACGTTCGGCTGACTCTCGGATCATCAGGCAATTTTTTTGCTCAAATCAAGAACGGCGCACCTTTTGACGTCTTTCTTTCGGCAGATGTGGAGTATCCCAAGCGGCTTGAAACGGAAGGATATGCTGTGGCGGGTGCCACCTTTGTTTACGGGGTGGGCCGCATTGCGCTGTGGGTGCCCACTAGCTCGCCTCTAGACCTTGAGAAATTTGGGATGAACGTGGTCGCCCAACCTAGGACTAGAAAAATTGCAATCGCGAACCCCGAACACGCGCCGTACGGGCGGGCCGCCGTCGCGGCGATGCAACATGCGCACGTATACGAGGCAGCGAGCACTAAGCTCGCTTTAGGCGAAAATATCTCGCAAGCTGCCCAGTTCGTGCAGTCGGGTGCCGCAGACCTCGGAATAATTGCAATGTCCCTTGTTTTATCTGATGCGATGCGGCTGAGCGGCCGGTATTGGCTGATACCACCCGACTGGTATCCTAAACTCGAACAGGGCGCAGCTCTATTGAAGCACGCGGGTCCCGCAGGGAAAGCGTTTCATACGTGGTTGCGGCAGCCGCACGCAAAGTCCGTACTCAACAAATATGGGTTTACTGAGTGAAAAGCTGAAGCAGGGGCAGGCAGATCTTGAATTGGGAAGCTTTTTTTACGACTCTGAAGCTCGCGCTCACGACGTCGGCACTACTGATCATCATTAGCCTGCCGTTGAGCTATTGGATCGCATTTTCAAAGTGGCGATGGAAGTTTTTCATTGAGGCGATCGTGGCATTGCCACTGGTGCTGCCTCCGACCGTGCTTGGCTTTTATGTACTAGTAGGCATGGGTCCACAGAGCCCTATCGGACGCTGGTATGAGTCCCTTGCCGGCCATGGATTGCCATTCACGTTCGGAGGTCTAGTCGTGGCGTCCGTCCTTTATAGCCTGCCGTTTGCCGTCCAGCCGATGGCGGCAGCCTTCGGATCGGTTGAGCGAAAATATATTGAGGCGTCTTGGATGCTCGGCGTCTCTAGCTTGGGTACCTTTTTCAAAGTGATCGTTCCGCAGTCGTGGGCGGGGGTGATAACAGGGGTCGTCTTGAGCTTTGCACACACCGTGGGTGAATTTGGCGTCGTGCTGATGGTTGGGGGCAACATTCCCGGGGTGACGCGTACGCTTTCGATCGACATTTACGATCAAGTGCAGACCCTGAACTATTCCTCAGCTGCTTCCACTTCCGTTGTGTTGCTAATCCTATCTTTTGTGATTCTTTCGATCGTTTATGGCCTGAATCGGAAGGTATGGCTCCTTGCTGCTGATCGCCGACATCGACAAGAAGTTTGAACGCGGCGCGCGCGTGCAAGTCTCGCTTCGAATTCCCGACGCGGCATCAGTGATGATCTTGTTCGGACCGTCCGGCGCGGGCAAGACGACAGTTCTTCGGTGCGTCGCCGGATTAGAAAAACTGACGTCGGGAAAGATTTTATTCGACGACCGCGACATAACCGATATTCCACCGCAGCGAAGGCCTTTTGGGTACTTGTTTCAAGACTATGCGCTTTTCCCTCACCTGCGAGTTCGCGCTAACATTTGCTACGGACTGAAGGATCGAGGCAGTATCCAACGGATTGCGGAAATGTTGAAGGTTGCTGATTTGCTCGAGCGCTGGCCATCTGAATTGTCAGGCGGCCAGCAACAGCGGGTTGCTTTGGCGCGCGTCCTTGTTCGTGAACCCCGGTTGTTGCTATTGGACGAACCGCTTTCGGCATTGGACGCCGCAACGCGAGATCACGTAAGGGGGGAATTGGCTCGGCTGCTGCGCGCCATCGGTGTTCCGGCGATCGTCGTCACGCACGATTGGGTCGACGCACTCAGTCTCGGGGACCAGATGATTGTGATGAGCGGCGGCCGAGCGCTACAAACCGGAGCGCCTCATGAAGTCTTTACACGGCCTGCCGATCGCGATGTAGCTGCCGTCGTAGGCATTGACACAGTAGTTGCAGGGCGGGTTAACCGGCGTGAAGCAGGCCTGCTGTTCATGCAAGCCGGCGCGGCTTCCCTCGCGGCTGCTGATCCAGCAAATGGCTTTGAGGATTATTATATCTGCATCCGCGCCGAAGATGTCACCATCGAGCGAGGACAAGCCGAGCAGAGTAGCGCACGGAATCACTTGCGTGGAACAATTGTGGACATCGTACCATCGGGTGTGTTGATGAAGGTTGCGATCAATGTCGGATTCGAACTGATTGCTCTGGTAACGCGGCAAGCATTGGGCGACTTGCACTTGTCCAAAGGCGTTGAGGTGGTTGCTGCGTTTAAAGCATCCGCCGTTCATCTGATCCCGAAGCCCGGTTCTTGACCTCGGAGAACGAGACTATGTCTGTATCTTTGATTTATAGTTCCGAGTATTTGCGACATAACACGGGGCCGCATCCGGAAACGGCGCGCCGCCTTGAAGCTGTGCTGGGAAAATTGGCAACCGATGAACAGCTCTCAAAGAAAATACTTCGAATTCTGCCATCCCTAGCTACTGACGAAGATTTGATGAGGTGCCATCGTGAGGAGTTGATTCAGGATATTCGAATGCGATGCGAACGAGGCGCAGCATTCATTGACGCAGACACTCGTATAAGCGCAGAGTCTTTCAACGTCGCAAAATTGGCCGCTGGCGCAGCGCTCAAGGCAGTAGATGTAGTCATGAAGGAAGACGGTGGTAGGGCGTTTGGATTAATCCGTCCACCTGGCCACCACGCCACGGCGTCACGTGCGATGGGATTTTGTCTGTTCAACAACGCGGCCGTCGCCGCCCGATACGCGCAGGCAAAGTACGACCTCGAGCGGGTTCTCATCATTGATTGGGACGTCCACCATGGCAATGGGACCCAGGAGATCTTCTGGACGGATCCCACCGTTTTCTATTTTTCTACCCATCAGTATCCTTACTATCCCGGTACTGGGTCGACCGCAGAATCGGGGGCAGGGAAAGGTGAAGGCTTTACGTTAAATGTTCCGCTTTCCGCGGGTACCCCGGGCTCTGAGCATCGCAGAGCGTTTATAGATGCCTTACATGATATCGAGCGAAAGTTTGCGCCAGATCTCATCATCATTTCCGCAGGTTTCGACTCTCGAAGGGGAGACCCGCTCGGTGGGCTCATGCTTGA
>DATLBQ010000269.1:0-2147 GCA_035526805.1 Pyrinomonadaceae bacterium | reverse complement strand
TTTGAAGACCCTTGATGCGGTCGCGGGCCACGTGGGTGAACCGCGCGAAATCAAACCCAGCTTGCGCGAATTCGAGGCGTTGCTCTCAGCCGAGGAAGCCAGCGTCACCGCGTAACATGCCTGTGCGCGTCCGCAGTCCATGAACGCTGCGCCGGCTGACGCACGAGCAGGAACTCGTCGACGTGCAGGCCACGACGGTCGCCGGCGCCATCGATGCCTTGCACGCGCGTTATAACGGTATTCGAGATCGCATCATGGACAAGACCGGCCATGTGCGCGGCTCGGTGCTGATCTTCGTGAACGAGGAAGATATTCGCTTTCTCCAGAATGAAAGCACGCCATTGAGGGACGGCGATGAGATTAGCATCATCCCGGCTTTTGCCGGAGGCTGAGCAATTCATCGCTTGAACAGACGAAACACTTCTTTGAGGATATAGAAACTATGGCAGTTAAAGTTCGAATTCCGACGCCGCTTCGCAAATTGACGAATGATGCGGAATTGGTCGAGGTGAACGCGAAGAACATCGGCGACGCGATCAAGGAATTGCAGGGGCTTTACCCCGGTATCCAGGAACGTCTCGTGGATGAAACGGGAGCGGTGCGGCGCTTTGTGAATGTTTACGTCAACGAAGAGGACATTCGTTTCCTGCAGAACCAGCAGACGGCTCTCAAGGACGGCGACGAGGTCAGCATCATTCCTGCGATCGCGGGCGGTTAGTCATTCATGATCCACGCTATGCCTCGCGCAAAAAAATCTCCGGCGAAATCGGCGGCCAAAGCGGCGAATGGAAAACAAAACAGCCGGCTGTGGCTGATGTATCCGCCCAAGCTTATCAAGACTCCAATAATCTGGGAGTTGGGCCATAAGTTTCCTTTGGTCACGAATATCCGCCAGGTGAGCGTGACCGATGAAATCGGTATCGTGTGCCTCGAACTCGAAGGTGAGCGCGCGCAGATCAAGTCGGCCATCCTGTGGCTGGAAAAGCAGGGCATTCGCGTGGAACCCGTGGAAATCAACGTGATCGAGAGTTAACCGCTGCCCCTCTTCTCCAGTCACTGACGTAAGAGAGATTCTGTAAGTCCTGTTATTCCTGTGAAACTCCTGCTTTTCAGCGGAGACGGTCAGTCGATTTTACGAAATCGTAATTTTTCCCTGCTTGCTCTCTTGGCCATGCCGCCTTATACCCTTTTTCGCTGGTTCGAAGCGGTTCAATTCTAAATCCCTTATTTATGACAAAGCGGGACCTAGTAGCGCGCATCAGTGACCAGACCGGCCTGACACAAGTTGATGTCGCGAAAGTGGTGGAGAAGACGTTCGATAACATCACCGAAACCCTCAGTCGCGGTGAAGGCATCGAGTTGCGCAATTTTGGCGTCTTCGAAGTGCGTCGCCGGAAGCCGCGCGTCGGGCGCAATCCGAGCGATCCTTCCAAGCAATACCCCATTCCGGCGCGGGCCGTGGTGAAGTTCAAACCCGGCAAAGAGATGAAGGAAATCGTGATGAAGCTGGCCTCTGAGTCCGCGGGGACTGCGCCTGCTGCCACCCCATCGCTCTGACCGGCGGGTGAGCACCTTCACTTCCGTGCGGGAATTGTTTGGATTTTAGATATTGAATTACCGATTTTCCCGGGATGCAACGACTGCCGGGCTTTCGTGATTTTTATCCTGAGCCGCTCCCGACGACCGAAGTTTGGAGCGCCGATGCGCGCCAATACATCTTCGACAAATGGCGCACCATGGCGCGTCGCTACGGTTTTCGAGAATACGATGGTCCACCGCTCGAACCGCTGGAACTGTTCACACTGAAAAGCGGCGCTGAGATTAAAGAGCAGCTTTACGAATTCATCGACAAAGGCGAACGAGAAGTCGCATTGCGTCCTGAAATGACTCCGACCCTTGCGCGAATGGCGGCAGCGGCTGAGCGTAATTACAAGAAACCATTCAAGTGGTTCGCTCTTCCGCAATTGTTCCGTTACGAGCGACCTGGCAAAGGGCGTCTTCGTGAACACTTTCAATTTAATGCCGACATCATTGGCGAGCCGGATGTCGCGGCAGACGCGGAACTGCTGGCACTGCTGATCGATACGTTGCGTTCGCTGGACCTGACCGCGGAAGATTTTGTCGTGCGCCTGAGCAGCCGGAATGCC
>DATLBQ010000268.1:0-8928 GCA_035526805.1 Pyrinomonadaceae bacterium | reverse complement strand
GGTGAGGTTTCCGAGGTTGTCACCGTTTCCGCCGATACCGCGCTCCTGGATACCGAGAATGCCAACGTCAGCAAAGCAATTACAACTCAGGAAATTCGCCAGCTACCGCAATTTGGTCGTGACCCCTATGAACTCGTCCGTCTGACGCCCGGCATCTTTGGTGATGCGGGTCGCAGCGGCGCGGGCGGCTCGGTCAGCCTGCCTAATTCGACTGGGCCGGGCGGCTCGAACACTTCAATATTTCAGGTTGAGAACCAACCACAGATCACGGCCAACGGCCAACGGGTATCAGCGAACAATTTCCAGATTGATGGTGTCAGCGTAAATAGTTTGTCCCACGGTGGCGCTGCAGTCGTTACTCCGAATCAGGAATCGGTTAGGGAAGTCAGCGTGCTTTCGGCAACTTATTCGGCCGAGGACGGCCGGAACTCCGGCGCTCAGGTCAAAGTCGTTTCCCAAAGCGGTACGAACACGTTCCACGGCAGCCTCTTCTTAAAGGCCAACGATCCGCGCTGGAACGCCTACAACAAGTATGGCCCGGACTACGGACAAGCTGGCCCGGAGCGTGTCAATCAACACTTCAAACAGTTCGGCGGAAGTATAGGCGGCAGGCTGCCGCTGCCAAAATTTGGCGAGGGTGGTCCATCCGTCATAGGCGGACGCGACCGTTCGTTTTTCTTTTTCTCTTACGAAGGACTACGCAGCACTTCGATTGGCTCCGAGTCCCGATTTGTCGAGACTCCGGAATTCCGGAATCTAATCGCGTCAGTGCGGCCCGGCAGTATTGTCTCCCGCATCCTAACCTCTCCGGGAATAGCCCCGCGAATTATCTCGGTGCTGCCGCAAAACTGCAGCACCTTCAACAATGATCCCGATCGCTGTCGAGTTGTCGGAAGTGGTCTGGACATCGGTTCACCTGCGGGAGCGCAGGGCCAGTATCTTAACGTTGGATCTATGGGCAATGGGTTCGACGGTATTCCCGACGTTCAACGCGTACTCCTCGCCGCGCCACGCGTGGCGCGATCGAACCAGTACAACCTTCGCTTCGATTTTGTGCCTAGTTCCAGGGACCAGCTTTCTCTTAGCGGCTACCTGACACGCAGTGAATTCCTGAATCCCGATCCGGCGGGTGGTTCACGGCCCGGCGGCGACATTCGCGATACCCCGACAAACGCTTCGGGAACTTTTGCCTATGTTCGGACCATCTCGAACACGCTCGTTAATGAGATGCGCTTCAATATCACGCGTTTCGCATTCGACGAAGTGGCGTCAGCCGATGCAACCAACTGGGGAATCCCTCGCATCGAGATTGAGTCGCTGCCGTTTGACCGCATCCGGTTTGGCGCGCCCCAGTCAGAGACTACGCCGGGTATCTTCTCCGAGAATCAATTTGAATTTCGCGACGTGGTGAATTGGGTTCGCGGCAACCAGGCATGGAAGTTCGGCGGTGAATACCGCCTCGAGCACAATAACGACGAACTCAATGGCGGCTCTCGACCGCTGTTTACGTTCGGCGGTTTATTCAACTTCGCCAATGACACTCCGCTCTTCTACCAAATCAACGCGGACCCACGTACTGGCGGACCAGCGGATGCAAAGCGCGCGTTGCGCAGCAAATACTACGGGGCCTTCGCCCATAACGATTGGAAGGTGCGCCCTAACCTAACCTTAAACCTTGGTGTGCGTTATGAATACTTCACACCGCTCACGGAAAAAGATGGAAAGTTAAGCAACCTCGTTTTTACTAATCAGGATCTGCGCACCGCTCGGGTGGTCGTCGTCGATAAATTATTCGAGGGAGACAAGAACAACTTCGCACCGCGAGTTGGCTTCGCTTACAGCCCGAACTATGGCGAGAGTTTTGCCGGGCTTTTCAAAGAAAACCGCGCTGTCATTCGCGGCGGGTTCGGAGTCAGTTACGATCGCACTCCTAACGTGCTGTTCGGAAATACGCGTGGTAACCCGCCATTCTTTGCGCGCTTTCAAATCTGCTGCGGTACTAATAACGAGTTCAGCACGCCGTTTGCGGACGGGAAAATTCTGTATGCGCTTGGCTCCAGCAACTCTCCGTTTAGCTATCCGGCCAACCCGGCCCTGGCTACGGGCATTGATCCGGCGACCGGAGCGCCGAAAGGTAATTCTGTGGAAATTTACGGCGCTCAGCCGAAAGTGCCGAACGCTTACGTTTACTCTTACTCCCTTGATGGTCAATACAACCTTGGATCTTATGTGGCGAACCTTGGCTACCAGGGCAGCTCAAGTCATAAACTTATTCGGCTGGTCAACCAGAATTTCATCTATCCGAATAACCCCGCATTCTTCGCGGTCTACTTTCCGACACCAGACGTAAACGCGAATTACAATGCCTTGAACGCGCGTCTATCGCGCCGGTTTGCGCGAGGGGCACAGTTTGACATCCTTTATCGCTGGGCTAAAACCATTGACACGCTCTCGAATGAAGGACCTGGCGCGGAGACAAATCAGACCTTTCCCCAGGACCTGCATACTGAACGCGGACCTTCGGATTTCGACGTCCGGCACAACCTCACGGCTTCCGGTCTTTGGGACATTCCGCTCTTCCGCAGCCGGAAGGACCTGGCCGGCAAAATACTTGGAGGTTGGCAACTGAGCGGTATCATGACCTGGCATACCGGCTTCCCCTGGACTCCGAAGACCGGCAGATGTGTATCCACACCCGGTGGTCCCACTCTTTGTCCGGCTCGGCCCTCGGGATATTTCGGCGGCGCACTCGATGACACGAGCAATGAGGCATTCATTCGTCCGCACGGAAACTTTCCCGGCATTCAGCCGAACGGCGCGCCCTATTTCGACATTAACAATCCTGGCGGTTTTCTACGCCCTGGTATTGGGCGCAACGCGTTCCGTGGACCGCGGTACTTCAGCACCGATCTGACGTTCGGCAAAAAGACTGGCTTGCCGGGTTTCATGGGCGAAGGTGCATATCTTGAAGTCCGCGCAAACGTGTTCAATGCTTTCAACAATTTGAACCTGACGCCGTTTAGGTTTGGACCTCCGACCAATGCCTTGATCGAAGAGGCGCATTTCGGCCAGTCTGAACGGGGCCTCGCCGGACGAGTAGTCGAGCTTCAGGGGCGTATTAGCTTTTAGTCGGCAGGGAAACCTTTGCGCGGGAATTCAAATTTGTAGGATCAAAATAGCCCAGCTTTATTTAGCCGGGCTATTTTTCTCCGCTGCCTTCAGGAAGGCAAACGCCAAAGGTTAAGGGGTAGGAGGCGCAGGTAGATTGTCTTCGATATCTTCTTCCTCTTCGCCGCTTCTCCGTTGTGCCTTGGCGGCGTCGTCCAGTTGCTTGAAAATTGCCAACTCTTTGTCCGCGTCCTCTTTCGATTTTAATCGTGAGAATGTGATGAAAAGTTGATAGTGAACGCCGGGATTTGTGGGCTTCAGCCTGGCCGCGTGTCGCAAGATCGGTATCGCCTCTTCATAACGTCGCGATTTTACGAGCAGACGCCCAAGGTCGTAGTTGGCGTAAAAATGCTTATTGTTAATCGTGAGTGCGCGTCGCAGCGTTTGTTCAGCTTCGACAGTTTTATCCCGCTCCTGTAGAACGAACCCAAGTTGCGCGAGCGCATTCACGTTGTCTGGCTGAAGTGTAAGCGACACTCGCAATTCTTTATCAGCCAAATCGTAATCAGCCCGGGCGCGAGCAGCGATACCAACGAAGTAATGAGCCTCGGGCGACTGCGGGAAATGTTTTGCGGCGCGCCGAAACACGTCGAGCGCTTGCTCGAGTTGACCCAGCACAATGTAAGCGCCTCCCAGCCGTGTGTAGTGAGCGAAAACACTGCCATCCTGTTCCAGGGCACGTTGATAAAATTCGACTGCGGCGGCCGTGCGACGATGTTTCCGGAGAGCCTCGCCGAGCATGAAATTCGCCTCAGGAAACTTTGGTCGAAACTGGACAGCGCGCTCCCAGAGCTGGGCGGCGGTTTCATCCTGTTGACGCGACCAATGGATCAACCCCAAATAGTAAAGCGGTTCAGCTGTGCTCGGCGATAACGTCGAGGCCGATTGAAAAGCGTCGACGGCTGCGTCGAAGCGTTTCAAGTTGTAGAGCGCGAGTCCAAAGCTATAACGAACCTGATAATTGTCTGCGTTCAGCTGAGTCGCACGCTCAAGTAGGGGCAACGCTCGAGCGAAATCACCGCGCGCCACATATTGAAGCCCAAGGTTTAGTGTTGCCTGAGGATGCTCAGGCGCTTTTTTAAGGACAGTTTCAAACGCTCGGATCGCTTCTGCAGATCGCCCGGTGCGGGCCAGTAAAACGCCGAGATTGGCAAGGGACGAGATCGAAGTGGGATTGAGACGAAGGGCGGTACGATATTCCTGTTCCGCCGCTTTGAATTGTCCGCGTTGGTCGAGCACTATTCCGAGCAGGTTATGCGCGTCAGCATTTCGCGGTGCTGACAGCAGCACTCGTCGAAGAATCGGTTCTGCGTCACCTGGTCGCCCTTGCTGGAGTAACGACGCTGCTTCACGAATTTGCGAATTGACTGCGTCGGAAGAAGACGGGCCGTTCGTTTGTTTCGCGGGATGAGCTTGTGTTTGGCTGCGAACGAGAATTGGCGCACAAATCGTCGCAGCAACCAGGACAGTAAATTTGATTTGAAATACCGTGCGAAGAAGCACTCGTGCTATGTGACAAAGATTCATATGATTACACTGGTCGGACCGGAGAGGACGAAAGTATATTACAGTCCAGTGTCTCAAACTATCGGAGTGCTAAGACCGGAGCGGAGAGGTGCTAACGTTGTAAGCGCCGCTAACAAATCAGAACCGGGAGCGGTAGCGACTGGCCTGAGAGGTGACGCAGTCAGCATTGCATTAATACTCCAAATTTCGAGAGTTGAACCTCGGGCCGGTCGCTACCGCTCCCGGTTCTGATACAGCCACTGCTGCGTTGGCACCGTCAGGTACCATCATTGGGAAGGCTGTGGCAGAGAGAATCATCGCAGGATTCAGCAAAATCAAAAGCGCATCGATATAGGTGACGATTCAAATGAAGCCAACCAGACTGTTCTCGTGTTGCTCCGCGCTAATTGTCGTTTTATTACTTTCGCTATGGGCGGCCCCGGCTTCCCAGTCGCAGAAACAGCAAACCGTCGAGGCTCGGATTAATGCATTGCTCGCAAAGATGACGCTCGCGGAAAAACTTGGTCAACTGCAACAACTCGACGGCGAAGCTAACGGTAACTTTCGCCCTGAGCATCTTGAGATGGCGCGAAAAGGGTTGCTGGGTTCGACCTTAAACGTACGTGGAGCTCAAAAAACAAATGAGCTTCAGAGAATTGCTATTTCCGAATCGCGCCTTAAAATCCCGCTGATCTTTGGCTTCGATGTCATTCACGGTTATCGCACTATCTTTCCAATCCCGCTTGGCGAAGCAGCTACCTGGGATCCAGCTGACGCAGAACGCTCGGCGGCAATAGCAGCTGCCGAAGCGCGAGCCGCCGGCGTGCATTGGACCTTTGCGCCGATGGTTGATATCGCGCGCGATGCCCGTTGGGGCAGAATCGCCGAAGGCTCAGGCGAAGATCCGTATCTTGGTTCACTGATGGCGACGGCACGTGTTCGCGGATTCCAGGGAAGCGACTATAGCCAGAACGACAAGGTTGTCGCGTGCGCAAAGCATTGGGTCGCTTACGGCGCCGCCGAGGCAGGCCGCGACTACAACACGACGGACGTTTCAGAGCGCACCCTACGCGAGATTTATTTTCCTCCGTTCAAGTCGGCAGTGGATGCAGGCGTTGGAACATTCATGAGCGCCTTCAACGACCTGAACGGCGTTCCCGCCTCCGCCAATCCTTTCACACTCACGAAGGTGTTGCGTGGCGAATGGAAATTTGACGGCTTCGTGGTGAGCGATTACACATCGGTGGAGGAATTACTTAAGCACGGCGTGGCTGCGAACGGCGCCGACGCCGCGCGTGAAGCAATGACCGCGGGCGTCGACATGGAAATGGTTAGCCGGCTTTATAACAAGCATGCCGGGGAGTTGCTACGCGAACGCAAACTTACGCAGCAGACTATCGACGCCGCGGTGCGGCGGATCCTGCGCATCAAGTTTCGCCTCGGGCTCTTTGACATGCCCTATGCCGACGAAAAACGCGAGCCCGGCGCGATCTTCAGCACTGCGAATGTCGCGGCGGCGCGCCGGATTGCTGCACGTTCGCTTGTGCTCTTAAAGAATGACGGAAATGTTTTGCCTTTAGACAAAAATGTTCGATCGATTGCGTTGATTGGTCCACTGGCAGACAGCAAGCAGGATATGCTCGGCTCATGGACCGGTGACGGAAAAGCGGAGGATGCAGTCACCGTTTTGCAGGGTATGAAATTGAAAGTACCGCAAACAAAAATTAATTACGCGAAAGGATGCGACATCAATTGTGATCAGGCTGATAGTTTTGAAGATGCAGTGCGCGCGGCACGAGAGTCGGACGTAGCGATCGTCGCGGTCGGCGAATCTGCCGAGATGAGTGGAGAAGCCGCATCGCGTAGTTCCCTTGATTTGCCCGGCCGGCAATTGGATCTGGTGAAGGCTATTCAGGCTACGGGTAAACCGACCGTGGTAGTGCTGATGAATGGCCGTCCGCTGACGATCAATTGGATTGCGGCAAATACACCTGCGGTGCTAGAAACCTGGTTCGCAGGCTCACAAGCGGGAAATGCCATTGCGGACGTGCTGTTCGGTGATGTTAATCCGGGCGGAAAAATACCGGTAACCTTCCCGCGTGCCGTTGGGCAAGTGCCCCTTTATTACAATCATCTGAACACAGGGCGGCCGCCCGACGCGAAGAATAAGTACACTTCAAAGTATCTTGACGTTGACTGGAAACCTCTCTTTCCTTTTGGCTACGGTCTGAGCTACACAAAATTCGAGATTACAAACCTTCGCCTGAGCGCCCAGCGCATTCCGTCAGACGGAAAGTTGACGGTAACTGTTGACCTTCGAAATACAGGCAAACGCGCCGGCGATGAAGTGGTTCAGCTTTACCTTCGCGACCTGGCCGCGAGCGTGACGCGTCCAGTAAAAGAGCTCAAAGGCTTCCAGCGCATAACACTTCAGCCTGGCGAGACAAAGGGAGTAGAGTTTCTGCTGCGTGCTGAGCAACTGGGTTTCTGGAATCGTCAGATGCGGTTCGTCGTCGAACCCGGAGAATTCAAAGTAATGGTGGGGTCGAACTCCGAGGATGTTATCGAGGCAAGCTTCGAAGTTTTAGCGAGGTAGATATCCTGGATGTTTCCTTGTCCTGGCTCCAGAGGAGCTAAATGTTTTCGCCTCTCTGAGGCGAGGACACCCAGTTGGCTTAGTAACGATTAGTCCTACGACCAGTGAGCCTTAACCTGAATTGATGGGAATACTGGAGAAAGAAATGAAACTTAAGAGTGTAGCGGTTTGGGGATTCTTTTTCGCGGGTGTGCTTTACGTCATCGGCGGACTACGAGACATTTTCGCTCCAGGCTTTTTCAATATCAGTCCGCATGTTCCCAGCAAGGGTGACATTGCCATGCAGTTCCTCCTTGCGGCAATGTTCCTGGCCATGGCAGCCCTAACCAACAAGACTAAGAATCAAGTACGCGCCAATAAGAAATAGCTCGTTACGTACTTCACACGTAGTGTTCTGGCGACGCGAAACAATGAACACACTTAAGCGAGCTGCGCTCTGCACTTCACGTTTACTCGTCACAGTTCTATTCCTGCCACCCGTCTGCTCGTCTTTTGTCAGCCGGCCTTTGATACCAACGGTTGGTCTCCCCATTTCTCAGGTGGTCTCATCAACCCCTGCATTTACTCGCGAAGACGAACGGTTCCTGGAAGATCTCGAGCGCCGCTCGTTTGAATACTTCCGAGAACAGGCTGACCCGCAGACCGGACTTGTTCCTGACCGGGCTCGCATGGATGGTTCACCTCTGGATGCCGATCATCAACATGTTGCGAGCATTGCGGCGACCGGCTTTGGTTTGACGGCACTTTGCATCGCGGTGAACCGTAACTGGATCAGTCACCGTGATGCTCGCGAACGCACGCGCAACACGCTCAAGTTCTTTGCGAACAGGGCTTTTCATGAGCACGGCTGGTTCTATCATTGGTTGGACGCGAAATCGGGAGAGAGACGCTGGCAGAGTGAGATTTCGTCTATCGATACGGCCTTGCTGCTCGCCGGTGTGTTAACGGTGCGGCAATATTTTAATGACGACCCGGAAATATCAAAACTAGCCACAAAGATTTACGAGCGCGTTGATTTCTCCTGGATGCTGAACCACCATCCGCATCTCCTGGCCCATGGATGGAAACCCGAGACAGGTTTTTTAAAACCGCGCTGGGACACGTACAGCGAGGACACGATTCTGTATTTACTGGCGATCGGATCGCCCACGCATCCTATCTCACCGGCATCCTGGTACGCCTTTTGGCGCGATCGCTATCGCTATGAGGGCTACGCGTATTTCACAACCATTGGCGTCCCGCTGTTCATGCATCAATATGCGCACGCCTGGATCGACTACCGAAATCGACGCGAAACGCGCGGCGACCGCATCGACTATTTCGACAATTCAATCAAGGCCACGCTCGCGCATCGCACCTTCTGCATTAACCTCGCGCACGATTTTCCGGGTTTTGGTCCAAACATTTGGGGCATCACCGCCTCCGACAGCGCGAAGGGTTATCTCGCCTGGGGTGGACCGCCGCGCGATCCGGCTATCGATGGCACAGTGGTTCCTTCGGCAGCCGGCGGCTCGCTGATGTTTACTCCGGAATTGGCCGTTGCTGCTTTGCGCGCGATGCATGAAAGGTATGGCGATCGCGTTTACGGGAAATATGGCTTTGTGGATGCGTTCAATCCAAACACCGGCTGGGTGGATACTGACGTGATCGGAATCAAC
>DATLBQ010000267.1:0-9452 GCA_035526805.1 Pyrinomonadaceae bacterium | reverse complement strand
TACGAACAAAGACATAGTCACGCGGGCCTCCCCACATCATAGTTGTCCACGCCTCGGCGTGCTGAGCAGCGTCATACGGACGGATTCCTCTTTGATCTTGCGGCTCAATAATTATGTGAAAGTCGTCCGGCAGGGTCTCTGCTTCTTTAGGACTAACATATGAGATTTTCTCATCGGAAGGTAGGCGAGGCTCAAAGATAATAACGCATGATGGCGCTACTGACTTCCGTGCGGAATGTGTCTTTCGATTAAAAACCTTAAAGCGCAGCGCCGAAAGATTGACGACTTCTTGCACACCGAAACTAGTAAAAAACTGTTTCCGAAAAGCACAGGCCGGCCCGCTTCGATTGAAAAGGATCGAACTGGCCGACTGTATCATCGCCACTCTTCCTTTCGGTTGCGTCAACTTTGCCGCCTTAGTGAGGAAGAGAGTTCCTATCCCTTTGTTCACTACTGGCCATTTGTGGTCTGGGTTACTGGCCCACGTAATGGCCGCTTCAGTCAGTATTTCTTCTCCCCAGGGAGCATTACCGATGACTAGGTCGTAACTGGCCCTGTCTCCGCTAGTACAGAATCCAGCCTGGTGCTCTTCGAAGAAGTCTGCATTGATGAGCCGATGGCCTCGCATGGGCGGAAAGTGAATCTGAGTCCAGTAGTGCTTGGGATCAATCTCATCACACATCGCCAGATACAGACTAAATGCAGCGACACGGACAGCGTGGGGGTCTTTGTCCACGCCAAACAGATTTCTTTCCAACAATCCCCGCAGTGTTTCGGCGCGAATATCCTCTTTTGGATTCGCTCTTTTCCAGCGATGAATCAGTCGCTGGAACGCCTTAACAAGAAACACGCCCGAACCGCAAGCCGGATCGAGAATCTTCAAGTCCCACTTCTCACTGTTCCACGGCAGCACACGGTCTAAGATGAAATCCACAAGGTGAGGCGGTGTGTAGTAAATACCCTCGCTCCGAGCTCGTTTGGTAACAAATGCCTCGTAGATGCTGCTAATGAATTCGAGGGGAATGGCGTCAAAGGAATACTGTGGCCAGAGACAACGCTGGCCGGTCTTCATTTCTAAGTCACCCTTAATAAATTCACGTAACAATCTCAAATGGCGGCTTTTCACGTGTGCCTTTTCCTGCCGCCAAGCCTGCTCACGCTCAACGGGTGTGTTCTTCTTGCCGGGAAACAGATCACCGTTGAACTTGCTGTTGAGCCAGTCAAAAAGGCGATAAGTCTCATCGTAATCACTCAGGATTTCGGGGAGATCTTTGTGCCTCCCCCTAAGAATACCTGCTTCTTGGAGACCAGCAAGGCGACTCTCATTTAAGGCTGACCTGCCATTTTGATCCTTGCGATCAAATAGGAACTGAACAAATATGATTCGCGCTAAAAGATCATGGCAAACATCATCGTCGTTTAATTCGGCATCGCGAAGAAGCTGCCTGACTGAGTGAAGATTAGCCAGAAGCAACTGGTCCGCTCGCTGATCTCGGCGGAACCGCTCAGCCCGTTCGCTAAAAAACTGCCCTGAAACAAGGTTGACCCAATGAAGAACCCGAGCCGCTTCTTCTGGGATGTCGGTGTGTTCCACCCGTTTGAGGTCAGGGAAGGTGAAGCCCTGCACCACATAGTTCTGCAATGGCCGATCTTTGTCCGGCGGTTCACAGCATGTCCAGACTCTCAGGAGGTCAGACTCGATCGTTACTACGGTAGGGCTGTGGGAGAAATTCCACGATAAGCGGTGGAGTTCGCGCAGCGCATTGTCCGTTGCTTGCCCACTGAATTCAGCAACAATGGCGAGCGGTGCTTCGGTACTGTCAGATTGAGAATTTGGAGAAAGTACGCCAATCTTTAGATCGGAACGGTCTAAAAGTTGCGAAATCGGCCGGCCGATCTTGTCTTGAGCCAACTTAGCAAATATCCGCGATCCTTCTCCAGAAGGATTTCGTATTTCTTCCGGTGGCGGCCAGCCCAGTCTTTGGTGTGTCAACTCAAGAGACATCAGCAGGCCCTCTTACAAAACTCGCTAGTAATATGCGGCGGAGGCATCTTACGTCAGTTGAGGCTCAGGCGAAATAACAATATTAAGACAAGTGTTTGTCCGAGGATGCCAGACTTCTTGAAATTCTTCTCAGATTGGCTGATCGGTAGGTAAGGTTTTCGAATTCATTTGCAGCAGACTCTAACTGCTTCTGGAGATCGTGACAATGTCATCAAAGCCTAAGCGCTAACCAGATCTTCCTCTCGCGCACGCAGAAACTCAAACGGCTCAACGATCTTTCCGGCGATGGCTGAAGCCGCCACCACGTATGGCGACGCGAGATAGAGCTTGCCGGGGCCGCTGCGGCCAGGGAAGTTTCTATTCTGCGCACTGACCGTAACAGTTTCCGCCGAGGGAGACGCGCCGGGCCCGGCATTTATACACGCGCCACATGAAGGATCGATCAATTCCGCACCCGCGCGTTCAAAAATTTCCATGTATCCCTTCGAGCGAGCGTACTGCTTGATCTTCTGCGAACCGAATTGCAGATAGAGGTGAACGCCAGGTGCCACACGTTTTCCCCGCGCCAGCGCGTTGCGGAGAACTTCAGCATACATGTCCATGTCGGCCATCTTGCCGCCGGTACATGAGCCACCATATGCGGCGTCGATGCGGACCTCGCCCTCCAACTCATCGATGGGAATACCGTTGCGCGGGTCTCCCGGCAGCGCCACCATTGGCCGAATTTCCCCTAAATCAATTTCGAACACCGCCGCGTATTCGGCATCCGCATCGCTGTAAGTGAATCCCTTACGCACTTCTTCCGCATCGAGTCCGCGCATCTTCACAATGTATTCCAGCGTTTGTTCGTCCGGTTCGATAATGCCGGTCGTGCCGCCCGCCTCTACCGACATGTTCGTCAGCGTGGCACGTTCGTCCATGGGCCAGTTCTTGAGATCGTTGCCGGCAAACTCCAGAACCTTGCCGATGCCACGGCTTGTCTTCATGTATTCGCTGGCAAGGATGACCAGCATCACGTCCTTCGCTGCAACGTCAGGACGTTTGCGTCCCTTTAAAACATAACGCACGGTCTCAGGGACCTTGATGCGAATGTCTTTCGTAAACCACGCGTTGGCCATGTCAGTCGAGCCGACGCCAAATGCAAAACAGCCGAGCACCCCGGCCATGCAAGTGTGCGAGTCGGTACCGATAACGATTTGCCCCGGCAGCGCCAGGTCCTCAACCACGGCGTTGTGACAGATAGCTTCCGAACCTCCGTCAGGGTTTTCACCGTAGAGCCGTATTCCCTGCTTGGCAGTGAAGTCTGCCTGCGTGGTTGCCAAACCTTCCGCTTTTTCGAGCAGGCCCAGCTCGCGATGTTTCGGAGACATCACCTTGTTTAGAAACGTCAGATGATCTCGAAACGCAAATACCGATTCCGGTTCCGTTACGCGCGCGTCGCCACCGAGTGATTGTTTCAGCAGCGATTCGGCCATCGGCGTTACATACTCATGCGAGAAACGAACATCAGCGACGGCAAACAACGCATCTCCCGGTTTCACTGCAGCCACGCCTACTTCACCTTTCCGCACAAACGCATGACGGGCGATGATCTTTTCTACGATCGTCATCGGCCGCTGAGGCTGTTCGATTGGAGTCTCCAGCGGCGGCGGCGTGACCTTGCCGGCGACGCGAGCTTTGTTGTAGTTGAACAAGCCGCCGTGCTCGACGATATCTTTGGAGATCGGATCGAGACCGTTGGTGAATTCCGCCAAATCGATCTCTTCGCCGACGCGAAGGCGCTGTATCAAGCCAAAGTCAGTTGAAGTTAACAGGCCGATGTTCTGCGAGTTTTGACCGTAAATCTTTTCGATACTTTTGGCGATTACGAGTTGAATACCCGCCGCCTTCTCAGCGTACGGCGCAGTTTCGCGCGACGAGCCACAACCTTTCGACAAGCCGGAGACGACGACTGCAAAGCCTCCATTCTTGACTTCGTCTTTCTTGACGGCGTCATCGCGCATGCCAACGTAAACATATTGTCCGAGCGTTTCATCGTAGTAAAAACAAACCCAACCGGGCGTGATCTCGTCTGTTGAGATGTTGCTCATCAGCGGCAGGTCGTCAGCGAGCAAACGCCCGGCGAGCTCTGCCTCAAGCCGCCCGCGTTCCTCGTCCTTGGCTTCCATTTGCTGCCGGATCAGGGAAGTGTCTTCGGTAAGAAAAAGGATGCGGCCGTCAAAACGCACGCGCTGCGCTCGCGCTAAACTATTATCGAAACTCATCAAGATTCCTCTTTATGATTGCATTGACTGAAGTCGCCATTATAACCTCGCGCGTGCCAAAGCTTCGACTCGCCATTATCTATTTTGATTTACAGTTAATCTCTGTGGGTCCTCTGTGATCTCTGTGTCTTCGTGGTGCAGGGTGTACCGATCGCCCACCACAGAGTCACAGAGAACACAAAGGACGCACAGAGAAACCGAAATTATTCATTCACCCCGTTCGGGAGGACAGATATGCCAATTAGAAAAAGTGCAAATCTTAAAACACGCGGAAGTGTTATCGGAATGGGCGCACCGCCACCACCGCCGCCGCCGCCATCGATGCCGACAAGTTTTCCCAACGCACGATCGAGTGGACTATTTTCCGCGCCAAAGGATGCCAGGTTCATTGATTGGACCGTAATGAACGGCGGCATCATCGGCCATTGGATTCGCGTGAGAGTTTACAAGTGTCCGGTTGGAGCACTGAAAATTGCGATCGCGGGACCGACGGCAGTATTCATTGACGCGATGGTCGCTGCCCACGAAGCAGTTTCACTTGCCGGTGGCAAGCCCGATCGCAAGAGCGTCTATTACGAGGTCGTGGTTGAAGATGAAGACATGCGCATGCACCCGAGCGTGCAGCTCTTCCGAAAATATCCCAGCGACGTGATTGCCGGCACCTTGATCCCGCCGGGAGACTTTGGACAGACGGTCACCTGAACATGACGTGGAGTAGCGGCCCAGGGCTTTGCGCAAGAGTCTCCTCCATGATCATCGAAACAGATGGGTACACAAAGTCAGAACCGGGAGCCGTAGTGACCGGGTCGGAACGAGGTATCAGTCATTGTTTGAGCAAAAGAATCTATTATGTTTGGCGAAGGTGAACGTCTCGAAAGGCGGGAATTAGCTCGGCGGAGGGGTGTCGCCAACAAGACTGCGCGACGGGAATTTTTAACCTTATGAAGTCGATTTTTCATGCGCATGTTGCCGACCGCTTGACGCTCACGGCGTCGCTGAGCTAAAGAATGGCCCGAGATGAATAAGGCGATAAACGAAACCAGCCAGGCGCTGACTGGACGAGCCGACTGCCGCGCAATTGCGAGAAATCATGAACAAGGGCGTGTTAGGCGCGGGAGCATTCCACACCGACGACTGCCGCGGAACTTACGAAGAGCTGAAGGCCAAAGGCGTCGTGTTTGTATCGGAACCTGCCGAACGGTCATATGGCATCGAAGCCGTCTTCAAGGACAACTCCGGAAATTGGTTCAGTCTCACGCAACCAAATGAAGGGGAAAAGTAGGGGAAAAGGGGAATGGGGAAGAGGGTAAAGGGAAAGAGCTGTCAAGCTTACCTTTTCCCACTTACTCTTTTATCACTTTGCCCTTTCCCCTCTTCCCCTCTTCCTCTCTTTCCCGATTCCCCTGTACGATGGGCCCGCATCGACCAGAACTCATTCCATGGATTGAAAGCTAAACCGGACAGGAAGGAATCCTGTCCTACCAATTCGAATGTCGAAATATCTAAAGTGGACTGACCGCACTTTTCAATTCACTTTCCCGGTTGAAGTGTACCCGGAAATGATTGAACGGCTGCGAGGCACGCCCGCGCGATTGGAAGATCGGGTTAAGTCAATCGCACCCGAGATTTTGACGAGGCGCCATGGCGAGCGCTGGTCAATCCAGGAAAATGCCGGACACCTGCTGGATTTGGAGTCGCTGGTGAGTGGTAGGCTCGATGAATACCTTGCGGGCGCCACTGTCTTACACGCCGCCGACATGTCGAACCGCAAAACTTACGAAGCCGAACATAATCAGGTGTTGATGCAATTGATTCTGACTCATTTCCGCGAACAGCGAACGCAGTTAGTTGCTCGTTTAGACAACCTCACCTTCGACAGATTCGCCGCCATCGCTCATCATCCACGGCTCAACGTGCCGATGCGTTTGGTAGATATGTTGTTTTTTCAGGCTGAACATGACGATTATCACATGGCGCGGATAAGTGAGCTGATTAGGAAGTTTCAGAGTTGATGCGGAAGTAGGCAGCAGTCAGTAGTCAGAATTAGTAGTCAGTAGTCAGACAGATGGGAGCACCGATGCGAAATAAAATTAACTTAGTAGTTCTCCTTTGTATGCTTTTATCGACAACTGCCGCCCGCGCGCAGCAGTCGCTTGACACTCTTATCGACCGCGACCTCGCCACGCTGGTCACGACTTATAAAGCGCTGCATGCTGCGCCTGAACTATCGCACCACGAAGAGAAGACTGCCGGCTTTTTTGCTACGCAGTTGCGAGCGATGGGTTACACCGTCACCGAACGCGTCGGCAAATATGAGCAGCCCGAGTGGACCAGCTACGGTGTGGTTGCGGTAATGAAGAACGGTACCGGTCCAACGGTGCTGTTGCGTACCGAGCTCGATGCTCTGCCGGTCGTCGAGAAAACCGGCCTGCCTTACGCAAGCAAAGTGAAAATGATCAATGACGCCGGCCAGGAGGTCAGCGTTATGCACGCCTGCGGGCATGATGTACACATAACGAACATGCTCGGTACGGCGAAACTGCTTTCCGAATTAAAGGGTCAATGGCGGGGAACGCTTGTCTTGCTCGCACAGCCGGCTGAGGAAGTGATCGATGGCGCCAGGGCTGTCTTGCGCGACGGACTTTACGAACGTTTCCCCAGGCCTGACTACGTAATCGCGCTTCACGACAGCGCCGATCTTGAAGCCGGTAAGGTTGGTTATACGCCCGGCTATGCGATGGCGAGCTCAACTTCCGTAGACATCAAGATTCGCGGCCTTGGAGGTCATGGCGCCAGACCGGAGTCCACAAAAGATCCGATTGTGGTTGCGGCGCAGGTCGTGATGGCACTGCAAACAATCGTCAGCCGTGAAGACCGGCCGCTCGATCCGGTGGTGGTAACGGTTGGTTCAATTCACGGAGGCACTAAACACAACATCATCCCCGACGAAGTTGATTTGCAGTTAACCGTTCGCGCCTACAAAGAAGATGTAAGGAAGCGCGTGCTCGCGTCGATCGAGAGAATTACGAAAGGGCTGGCCATGGCAGCCGGCATTCCCGATGACCGCGCTCCGATTGTTAAGTTCAGTGAGTTACAAGTCACCAGCGCGACTTACAACGATCCACAATTGACGGAGCGCCTGGCCGCAGTGTTTGTAAAAGCCCTGGGGCAGGAAAATGTAGTGAAACTGGAACCGGTGATGATGAGTGAAGACTTTGGCTACCTGAGTTTAGATCAGAAAATTCCGGCCACACTGTTCACGCTTGGCGCGGTCGATCCGGCAAAAATCAAACAAAGCAAAGAGACGGGAACGGCCCTGCCGTCACTACATTCAGCGTTATTCCAACCCATGCCTGAACCGACATTGCGAACGGGCATCAAAGCGATGACTTCCGCCGTGCTTGACTTAATGAAGAAGTAAACTATGGGGTCAGGGGGAAAGGGTAACGGGTAAGGGTCGACTTTTCCTTTACTCATTACCCTTTACCCTTTCCCCTTTACCTTTACCCATTTCCTCCTTCTTTCGTATCCATGCTTCACATACATAATGGCGACTGCTCCGCAGATGTCGCGCGGCGATCTGAAAGCTAAATTCCGCATGACAGCTGCCGGTGAATCTGTATTAAGAAAGGAAACTGATTCTGTCACGCTTAACGGTATTGACGTATGGCTTGGCGGTGTTCATCTCTCCGTAAGAAGCAAAATCTGGCGCTGGGATGACGCGACTGCGAGTTTGACCCTTTAAGTAGCCTACGGAATGCCGGACATTTACTATTCTGTTTTTACGATTTACGATTCACCAATTATGGACATCGAATCGGTTCGCAGCTTCTGTCTCTCGCTTCCCCACACGGATGAAAAAGTTCAGTGGGGCAACGACCTTCTTTTTCGCATCGGCGAGAAAATGTTTGCGGTCGCAGCCCTGGAGCCGAGCCATGGAGTGGCGCTCTCATTCAAGTGTACGCCCGAGAAGTTTGCCGAGTTGGTAGAACAAGAGAGCATCATTCCCGCGCCTTACATGGCCCGCCATCACTGGGTGGGGCTCGAGCGTTTTGATGCTTTGCCTGATCGTGAGCTGAAACCGCTATTAACCAACGCTTATCAACTAACCCTCGAAAAGCTTCCTAAAAAGCTCCGTGCACAACTGGAATCAACGACGGCAACCAAGAGCTCGCGAAAGAAGCGTCCGGCCGCGCGGTGAAGTTCTTGACTGTTTTGAAACCTCCGCTAAGTCTTTACGTAAATTACAAACAAACGGTGGGCGCATATTCGCCCTGCGTTTCGTTAAATTCACCCTACCCAGGCTGCGACAGGTCGCAGACGACCAAAGCGCTGACAGGCCAGCTCACTCCAAAGAAAGGCGCGATCAATTAATCAATGCCAGCAAACTGGTGGGAAAACTTTTTTCACGGCGTCGCGCTGGATTTTTGGCGCGCCGCGATTAGTGACGAACAGACACGCACGGAGGCTGACTTCATCAACAACCAGCTACAACTTCCCATCGGCGCAAAACTGTTAGACGTTCCTTGCGGCAACGGCCGACTGGCGATCGAGTTGGCAGCTTTTGGCTTTGAGTTAACCGGAATTGATATCGCGGAAGAATTCCTTGACGAGGCAAAGAGGATCTCAGATGAACGCGGCGTGAGCATTAATTGGCGCAACAGCGAGATGCGCGCGTTGCCGTGGACCAATGAATTTGACGGCGCATTCTGTTTTGGTAACAGTTTTGGCTACCTTGATGACGCAGGCAACGCAGAATTTCTGCAGGCAGCTTCGCGAACACTAAAGCCGGGCGCACGCTTTATCATCGATGCTCCGGCAATCGCCGAATGCCTGCTGCCTCACCTGCTTGAACAGCGGACCATCCAACTGGGTGATATCACCGCCACGATTGATACTCGCTACGATCACGAGCAAGGCCGAATGTTCAACGACTTCACTTTCACGCGCCACGGCATCGACGACCGGCGGCCTTCCTCACAACGAATCTATACCTATCGTGAACTGACGGAGTTGTTGTACGCAGCCGGACTCGAACCAGTGGCGGCATATGGTTCGCTCGCCGGTGAACAATTCAAGCTTGGCGCCCAGAGGTTGTTGCTGGTCTGTGAGAGATCTTAAGGCGAATGAGCGGACCGCTCTTCCTGACAAGAAACTGCTGCCTGTTTTTTCTACCTCGCTTG
>DATLBQ010000266.1:0-12410 GCA_035526805.1 Pyrinomonadaceae bacterium | reverse complement strand
AGCTATCTTCGAATTTCATGTGTTAAAAACCGACCGATGAGCGATGACCTGGCTCTCATCTTCTCGAGATTCGACAGCTGATCCGTGACCGAATACTGCCGAATTGTACCATCCGTCCGCGGTGGGCGGTGGTCATCTTTTCATCTTCTCTTAAGAGTTCTAGTCAGCCCGCTTCGGCCTCGTTGAGCGCCTTTTCGCCGCGAGGCGAATGAGCGGCGTTGCCGGGCGCGTTCGGTGAAAAGTGAATCAAGCAAATAAAGAGCAAAGGTTCCCGTGATGGTCGTGGCAATCAATCTATACGACATCGTTTGAATGAAGGGCATGGTCGGAGGGTAATTGAGTGAACGATGCCAAAAAACGTAGATGGCCGAATCGATGACAGATGCAGCGGCCAGCACAGGAATTCTCAGCAACGTGTTTTCAAGGTTGACGCGCGTGGCTGCAAAATAGATCAGGTAAGCCGTCAGCGTCTTGGAAAACCCTCCGGCGCCGATTAGTCCACGGCTGGCGGCATCGATAGCAAGACCGGCGATGGTGCCGACTATGAGCGCATGCCAGGCATGACGCTGCAAGGCAATATAAACAACTACCATCAGAGGGAAGTCAATGTAGGAGAGCGGAGACCAAATACCCCGGAGACACAACTGCAGGATGATAGCGATTGCCAGGGCGGCGGCAATTTTAAGTTGAGGCATCGAAAAACAGTGACAAGTGACAAGTGAAAATTAAAGCTGTCCAAGGTCCCATTGGACTTTGGACCGTGCGTTTACTATTCACTTTTCACTATTTCTTTCCCTTGTCTACGTTTGGCAGGGCCTGTTCGGGAGCGGGCCGTGGGGGTGGTTGATAAAGCAGCACCGCCACAGCTTCCAGTTGATCTAGTTTCGCGCCGGGCTTAATAAGAATCTCGTGAGCCTGAGTTGCAGTCCCTGGTTTCAGCTGAACAACCTCGCCCACAGTCAAACCTGGAGGATAAATACCATCCTGGCCGGTGGTCAGGATGTAATCTCCGACCGCGACTTTTTCCAATCCGGAAACGTAACGCATTTCAATCAGCCCGCTTTCGCCCAAACCCCTGACCGGTCCAAGAGCTCCAGAGCCGCCAAGCTGTCCCACGATTGCTCCAGCCGCGGCCTTTTCATCGGTAATCATCATCACCTGGGCAGTCCAAGGACTCAACGAGATCACGCGACCCACTATGCCGCTACTTGTAACCACAGGCATATTGAGACCTATACCCGAAGAACTGCCGCGGTTAATTGTAATAGTGTTGAACCAGGCAGATGAGTCGCGAGCGATCACGCGTGCCGTGACCTGCTCGTAACCTGTCTGCTGTTTCAGGTTGAGCAGACCCTTGAGGCGTTCGTTTTCAGCGGCAGCTTGTTGGGCGTTGCGCAGCTCGAGTTGCGCCGTGGAGAGTTGCTGCTTCAACAGTTCGTTTTCATTTGCGGTGCTGCGAAAGTTAATGATCTGCTTGACGAAATTTGTGCCGGCGCCACTCGCGCCGGACGAAATGCTTTGCGCCGGTGAAGCCAGAGCCTGTACCCAAACTCGTAGCAAACGTTGCCGGGTAGCGCTGTCTCGGGCGTCAACCGCCATAATTACCAAATTCGTGAGAAGCAGTATCCCGAGCCAAATAGGCGCGCGCTGACGAATCTCTCTTTGAGTGCGAGTGGCAGCCATTTAACTCAGTGAAGAGCGAAAAGTGAAAAGTAAAAAAAGCAACAGAACCCTGCTTTTTTCCTAGGATTCACGATTTACTCTTCACTTTTCACCTTTCACTGTTCTTCACATGCCGCTGGTCATCGTATTTTCCCACTTCACTCTTTTCAACAGATCGAAGTCGGAAAGCATTTTGCCCGTTCCCAGCACAACTGACGCCAGCGGATCTTCGGCGACGGAAACCGGCAAACCGGTCTCAATTGACAGACGCTTATCCAGGTTCTTCAGCAATGCGCCGCCACCTGTCAAGACGATGCCGCGCTCGACGATGTCGGCCGAGAGTTCAGGCGGTGTTCGTTCCAGGGCCACGCGGACGGCATTGATAATAGTGGCGATAGAATCAGCAAGTGCCTCCCGAACTTCTTCGTCGGTCATGGTTATTGTCTTCGGTATCCCCTCGATCAAATTTCGTCCCCGAACTTCGTATGACAAGGGTTCATCCAGCGGGTATGCCGATCCCAACTCGATCTTGATTGCTTCGGCGGTACGCTCGCCGATCAGCAAATTATATTTGCGCTTGATGTAGGAAATGATTGCCTCGTCCATCTCATTTCCGGCTACGCGAACCGCGCGCGAGTAAACGATTCCACTCAAACTGATGACGGCGATGTCTGTCGTGCCTCCGCCAATATCCACGACCATGTTGCCGTGTGGTTCAGTGATCGGCAGTCCGGCGCCGATGGCCGCCGCCATCGCCTCTTCCACTAAATAAACTTCCGACGCCTTCGCGCGGTAAGCGGAATCCTCAACGGCGCGTCGTTCGACCTGTGTGATTTCCGAAGGAATGCCGATGACAACGCGGGGACTTACCCACGTCTTGCCATTGTGAGCCTTACGAATGAAGTGTTGCAGCATCTTCTCGGTCACTTCAAAGTTGGCGATGACACCGTCTTTCATCGGGCGAATGGCAACAATGTTGCCGGGCGTTCGTCCCAGCATCTCCTTCGCATCCCGTCCGACCGCCTCCACCTGATTAGTGACCTTATTGATGGCCACAATCGACGGTTCAGAGACGACGATGCCTCGCCCTTTGGCATAGACCAGCGTGTTTGCTGTTCCCAAATCTATCGCCAGATCACTGGAAAATAAGCTAAAAATCGATTTGAAAGCCATTAATTAATCTCTTCCGTCAATTGAAAATGAGAGCAGCGGGCGGGCGGGCACTACCTTCTTAACGACTACGTTCCCAACTGGTGAACAATCCTGGGTAGGCGATTGGAGAGCTAATTCGGCCGGCCCGCACTGAAGTAACCATTCGCCTTTTCTACCGTCGAAACTGCCAACTCACTACTAACAGACCAAGATACACTGAATTTCGATCTTTAGGCTATCAAGAAAAAGCTTGTTTGAGGTCCGATAAGGCCTTTGTTCGTCGTAACGCCGCCACAACTATCTATCGGACAACTGCTACGAAACCGACCCACTGCCAAAAGTTTTTCCTTCGTCTGATTGTGCGACGTCGGAGGGTGTGTTCGGTTGACGATTCAATTTTCCTTCTCTGGATAACAACGCAGAGAAGCGTATGCAGTTCTTGTTGGCGGCTTTGGCCTCGTACATGGCCGTGTCGGCCGCTGCTACTAGCTGTTGCGGAGATGAAGCATGCTCAGGAAAAGCGGCCACTCCGAAACTCGCGGTCAACGATAGTTTTAAGTTCCGCCCGGCGCTGAAGTAATGTTGTGCGATCTTGTCCCGTATACGTTCGGCAACTGTCCCCGCCAGTTCGATTTGAGTATCCGGCAGCACAATCACAAATTCGTCTCCTCCGTAACGCGCCACGGCGTCAGTGTCACGAATGGAGGACAGGATAACTGCAGCCATTTCCATTAAGACGTGTGACCCGGCCAAATGACCGTGAGCATCGTTCACGCGTTTGAAATCGTCGAGATCGAGGAACAACGCCGCCACACTTGAACCATAGCGGCGCGCACGACGAATTTCATTAAGGAGAAACTGCCGCAGGTAACGAGCGTTGTGCAGTTTTGTTAAGTCGTCGGTTTGTGACAGACGTTCGGCTTCGGCGATACGAACTGCATTCGCGAGTGCTGAGGCGAGGGGCATCGCCAGGGCATCGAGCAACTCGACCTCAGATCTTTTGAAGGAACGTTGCCGGCGGGTTCCTTCGAGCACACCAAGAATTCTTTCGCCGCAAACAAGTGGAACCGCGATGAAGTGTTTGCCGCGTTCTTTTTTCTTGATAGTGCCCACGCCCGCACCGGCAAGCCTGGTGGCTTTCGATTCTGAACCAACCGGGAGACTCTCGCCTCCCATTAGAAGTCGGCGCCAATCGTCTGATTGAACAGATATAGGTCCTTCGGCGGGATTAAGCGAGGCGATGGACTCAAGAATCGCAGGCTCGGGACCTTTCGCTTCGGAGAACAGATATATGGTCCAGCGATCAGCCTGAACCAGTGGCACCAGACCGGCGAGCGCTGTGTGGGCCGCGCTGTTCTGATCGCCGATGAAGTGTAGCGAGGCAATCAGATCAAAAGCAGCGCGCACGGTTCTTAACTTCAACCTCGCGGGCAGCAGCGTATCGGAATCCTTAGCGGGTCGACTAACGAGTTCCGGTAATCGCAACTCGCCTGTAACACCGTGGCCTTCAATTTCGTGCAGGATAGCCGGGAGCTGGGCAGCCTTATCTGCAATCGCGCGAAAGCCCAGGCGTTTCAGCGTGGCGCCATCCAGGCTTCGCCAGCTTTGTCCATGAAAACCGCTGAGCTGCCGGCGACACGCGATTAGAGGCGTTCCGGGCCAGGAGGTGTTTGCCTGTTCTATGGCGGCATGAAGTTCGACCATGTCGGCGCCGGGAACCACTTCGTATAGCACCGCCAGTGGCGCTTCCTTCCAAATCTCGTCCACATTCGCGGTTTCATGGCGCTTCAACTGCACGCCGGCGACCACCTCGCGCAACCCTTCGATCAAGGTTTGCACGCCGGCCTGACTCAAAGCTTCGATCAATTCGTAAGCAGGCGCTTCGTGGGCGTCGGTTAGAAGAATTACGTGCCTTGGCATAGCAAGTTTGGGAGCGCGCTTGACCTGTCGGCGCACTCTAAAAAAGTCAACCCCTCGTGTGTTGCGTCGACAACGCCAGCCGATAGGGCGTCACGTTGCCACGGGAATCTTCTGCGTCGACGTTGATTTCTCCGCTTCCCGGCGGTGCGGTCACCTGAAGTTGAAACGACCCTTCACGCGGTACGATGGTTTCGCGTCCGCCGGCTCGAATCGTAGTTCCGGGCTCCGAGCGGCCGCGAATTAAATAGATTCGTCCCCCGAGCAATTCCGCCACAAGGTTTGAAACGGGAACCCTCGAGCCGGTTCCGTGAGTAGCAACAATAAATTTCTTCGGATCGCTCCAGTCGCTCGTTTGTCCACTTCCGGCAACGGCACGCACGCGCCAAAAGTAAACTCCAGGTCGCAGATCGCTGGCAGTAAATTCGTTTGACGCCAATTGATCGCGCTCGATCACTTTGCCGTCGGCTACAAAAAACGGAGAGGTCGCAACCTCAACGCGATAAAAGGCCGGCGTACCCGACTGCGGACGAATCCATTTCAGCGAAATATTTGCCGCACCGCTCTCGGCCACCAAAACTTTTTCCAAATCGCGAGGCTCCGAGGGCGAGGGAACATCCAAAAGTTTTTGCGGCCGGGAAATGGTTCCCGAAGGATTTACCGAAACGTACTGGCCGCCAACCAGAGTCTGCTTTTGACCGCCCCGATCCGTTGTTTCAATCGCGCCGGTAGTAATACGAATTTCTTCAGTGCCTTCCGGGTTGACGCCGAAGCTTGCGCCCGTTTGCGAGCTAAGTTTGTTTTTGGTCTTGGGTGTCTCCACCACGTTGTTCGTGCCTTCGGGCTGTTGTTCGGTGCGCACGTACATCTGCCCGCTATCTACGACGACGTGGACGTTTGTCTTCTTGCCATCATCGTCGCTGGCATTGTCGCGCACGATGATCGTGCTGTTTGGTCGGACAACCAGCGTTGAACCATCGGCCATACTCACACGCGCCCGTCCGCTGGCCTGCGTCTGCACTGTGTCGCCCGGATAGAGTTCTGTGTCGGCGCCGGGAACAATTGTCTCGCGCGTTGCTGATCGGATAACGCGCACCTCTCCCTCAAATGAAATGAAACGTGCGCCCGATGCGAGCTTTACTCCGGTACCCACATTTCTAAGTGGGTTGCCATATTTCCAGACGTAGAGCGCTCCGCCCGCGGCTAATCCGCAGACAAGGAAGAGAGCGACCAGCAGGTATATGACGCGCTTCTGTACTACCCACCAATCAAAATCGAAACGCCGCGTCTTTTTACTCATTCGTTTTGAAGCTATTTAAAACTGAGGGGCAACTGCAAGTCGCGAACTTACCAACGCAATCATCGCCAGAGAATGGGCGATTTACTAGGGGATATTTAAGGTGTGGAAGTCGGGCAGCCGTCCTGGCTGCAAATGCTTTCGTTATATTGCAGCGTTGAACGGCAACACTACCCGAATTGAATCTAGCACAGCCGTAAGAAGCCATTCAAGCATATTGAACTGAACGGGGTGATTCTGAGATCGTGATAGCAGAAAGTCAGAACGGAGAGTCCGGCCACCGGGTGATTGTTACCTGAAAGTTCGATCTCTAGTCAAGAAACCCACTTGCTACTGCTCGCGGTTCTGACTTTGCTTTGATAAGCTGAATATCTTGCTGGAGCGCGACGCCATTTGATCGACTTCGATTCTGAGAGTTATTTGTGTTGCTACTTCTCGATAGGGTGCTCAGCGCGATCATCCTCCTCGATCGAATGCTCAGCGTGATCGTTCTCCTCGAGAGAGGGCTCAGCGGGATCGTCCTCAAACAGTGAATCGAAGTTCTCTGGCATTTCCACGTCAATATCCATCTCGGCTTCTTTCGGCCAAAGGATCGAGGCGGCCACTGAGCTAAGCAACACCACCGCCACAAAAACCAGTGAAATCCAAACTGGAATAACAACATGAACGGCTTCAATCAGCATCTTGACGCCGATAAATGTGAGCACGATTGCCAGGCCCATTCTGAGATACTGAAATTTCTCCACCACTCCGGCCAACAAGAAGTACATCGAGCGCAGTCCGAGGATCGCGAAAACGTTTGAGGTGTAGACAATGAAAGTATTTGTAGTAATAGCGAATATCGCTGGAATTGAGTCAACCGCAAAGACCAGATCGGTGACTTCAACAATGATCAGCACTAACAGCAAAAGTGTTCCTGTCAGTTTCCCATTCACTCTGGTAAAAAAATCTGAGCCCTCGTAATGGCGAGTGATAGGAACGTAGCGGGTAACCAGGTGGACTATCGGGTTCTGTTCCGGCTGGATGTCGGTGTCTTCCTGCCGAAACATCTTGATACCGGTGTAAACCAGGAAGGCACCGAACACGTAAAGAATCCAATGGAATCGGTTTATCAGCGCAGCTCCAATGAAGATCATCGTCAGCCGCATGACGAGAGCGCCCATGACGCCCCAGAAAAGCACCCGATGCTGCACCTTCGCAGGTACTTTAAAAAACGAAAAGATCAAAAGAAAGACAAATAGATTATCAACAGAGAGGGAGAGCTCGATCACGTAGCCAGTAAGAAATTTGAGGCCGAGATCGGTACCCTGGTACCAGAAAACGATAGCCGCGAAGATCATCGCGAGTGTGATCCACACGCCGCTCCAAATCGCAGCTTCGCGATACCTGATTGCGTGGGCTTTACGGTTGAAGAGTCCGAGGTCGAGACTCAGCATGAAAAGGATTAAGAGAGAAAAACCGACCCATAACACTGCTGAGTTGCCAATCGAGTTCATTCGTGTTCGTCTAAAATAGCATCCGGATCAGAAAGCAGCAATTGCGCTCGGATTAGGGTGGAGTGTTAGTTTGATTTCGTGTTCTTGCTACCAGACAAAAGCGAACCACGGAAATTACACGAAAACCTTCGAAACAAATAAGCGTAAATGTTCGTGTGTGTTAGTGGTGATGCTTTGGCTGCGCGTCTTCTCAAATTAAACACTAGTAGAACCCTTCGCTCCTTTAGTGCTTCGGGCTTCATCGGCTGTCTTCTGGTCTGCCGGCCATAACGCTTTAACAATCCGCGCCTTTGGCGCCGAGCCGGTTGCGGACTCATCGGGTCTCCTTTACAATCCGCCCTTTGTTAAGAGGTAAAAATAATGCTCAAACAACTATCGCGGCTCAAACACACCCAACGCATCATCGTCTTTGGGTTTGTACTGTTATTGGCCGTGAGTCTGATTGCCTTTTTCGGTCCTGGACGAAATAGCAGAAACGTAGAACCCGGCAAAAACACCACGCTCGTGGCCACAGTCAATGGCGAAGAGATCACCGTGGCCGAAGTTGCTCGACTGAAGGATAACTACATGCAGATGTTTGGCGGCCGCATCAGCATTGCGCAGTTGGGCGGCTACAAACGCTTCGTTGATGGACTGATTCGTGACCGCGTAGTTGCCCAGGAAGCCGCCCGACTCGGGTTGGCTGCGAGCGACACCGAAGTTGCTGAAAAGATTCGTAAACAATTTTCTGACGCTTCGGGGCAATTTGTGGGCATGGAACGATACAAACAATCAGTGACCGCACGCTACGGTGATCTGGAAACGTTTGAAAAAACAGTTCGCGATGAAATTGCGCAAGAGAAACTAAGGGCTTTCGTCACCGCCGCCGTCAAAGTTTCAGATAACGAAGTTCAGGATGACTTCAAACGCAAGCAAACGGAATTTGATGTCAACTACACGATCATTTCTGCGGACAAACTAGCGGAAAAAATTCAGCCCTCCGACGAAGAGCTGAAGAGCTACTACGATCAGCACAAGGATGATTTTAAGATCCTGGTGCCACAAAAAAAGATCCGCTATGTTTACATTGACCAGGCCAAAGCCGGCGAGAAGCTTCAAATTTCAGACAAGGAGTTACGTGAGGAGTTTGACAAGCTCTCGCCTGAAAACAAACAGGCGGGCGTCAAGGTGCAGCAGATTCTGTTGAAAGTTGCGCGCAAGGATCTCGACGCTCAGGTAGAAACTAAGGCCAAAGATCTGATTACGAAAGCTCGTGCTGCGAGTGCCGAGACCGGTGAAAAAGTTTTTGCGGACCTGGCGCGGGGAAACTCCGAAGATCCGGCAACCGCAAAAAGCGGAGGTTACCTGCCGCGGCCGTTCCGAAAGAATCCCAACAAGGTCGACGGCCTTCTGGATCGTACAGTAGACATGCAGGTTGGCGACGTTTCTGACATTCCAATCAGGTATGCGGGAAACTGGTACATCCTGCGTCGTGGGGAGGCGGTGCCCAAGACATTTGAAGAGGCCAAGACGGAACTGTTGGTGTCTTTGCGCAACCGCAAGGGTTATGTGGAGGCGGCCAAAATTTCAGAGCGTGCAAAGGCTCGCTTAAAGGAAATTAAAGACCCGCAGAAAGTTGCGCAGGAGTTAGCTGCGGAAGCAAACATGAAGCCCGAGGACATGGTTAAGGAAACGCCCTACATCAAGCCGGGCGACGACGTTCCGGGCATCGGCAGTAGCCAGCAATTCGAAGCAGTGATAGCGCCGATGAATAGCGCCAACGACGTCGGCGACCAGACGGGAGTGAAGGGTGGCTTTGCAATTCCGATGCTGGTCGAGAAGAAGGATCCACGGACTCCTCCGCTCGAAGAAGTGAAACCAGATGTTGCCAAAACGCTGAAACAGCAGCGCGCGAAAGAGCAGCTGGAACAGAAGGCGAAAGAGCTTGCAACTTCAACCAACAGCGCGGCCGAACTGAAAGCGGCGGCTGAGAAAGCCGGGTTTGAAGTTGGCACTGAGCCTGGCTTCAAGCTGGGCTCGCCGCTGGGAAAAGCAGGCACCAGTCCCGCTCTGGATGAAGCCTTATACGCGCTGAAAACCGGTGAGCTAACGAAGAATCCCGTAAAAATCAATGACACCTATGTTGTTCTGGGAGTAACGAATCGTAAGGAAGCTGATTTGGCCGAATTTGCCAAGCAGCGCGATCAGTTGATGCAGACGATGCTGTCGGCGAAACAAAACCAAATTTACGAGGATTACATTAGCGCGGTCCAGCAGCGCCTGAAGCGCGACGGAAAGATAAAGGTCTACTCAGATGTGTTGGTTGCTCTGGAAGAAAGCGAACCGGAGATAGCCCCACCGCAGGCCGGACAATTTCCTATTCCCACCAGATAGCAAAGCAAGTCCAAAGTCCAACGTCCAAGGCCCAAAGTCAACCTTGCTTAGCGGACTTTGGACCTTGGACGTTGGACCTTGGACACCCTTTATTGTTAGTTCCCACGAATCAGCGGAGCTACTTGCGACTGCGCCACCGCTGTTCTAATTTGCAGTTCGTTTCCCACCGCGGTCACCTTTAAATTGTTTAGAGCGGTCTTTGCGAGTGCACCCTTCGCGGCTGTGAGCCGGTTAACAAAAAACGCGCCGAGCTGTTTCAATCCTTCGACCGTGTCGCCGAGATTCCTGGCAGCGTAAGGGTCCACCGTGCGAGCCGTCATCATCAACTCGAGCTCGGTGCTTGTCATACCAAGCGTTCCGTAAACCTGACGTACCGCAGTGAACTCGCGGGCAATGCTGTCGTTACTAAGACTTAAGTTTTCCAGCAGCGTTGGTGAGATGTTGCCGCCGAACCCGATGATCGCATCACGGTCGCGGCTTGCGAGCGCGAGCAGTTCGGCGTTTGGATGCTTTCTTGCCTTGGTTGAATCAATCACGCCCTGTACCGCTGCAAGATCGCCCAAAGCGAGAGTGGTGCCGTCGAGCGCAGAGACTGCGAGGTCGCCCAGGTTCAGGTTCCAAAGACCGAACAATCTGATTTGACGGTCAAAGGTGAAGATGTAAATCGTCTTTCCCTGGTATTTCTGTTCAACGTACTTGCCGCTTGCTGCCAATCTGCCGGCGGCAACCATCGCGGCAGCGTTAAAGGTTCCGCGCGCCAGCGCAACAGAAGAAATTTTCGTAACGCCTTCGCGAGGATAGCTGTAGGTAAAACCAAGCGCGATTTGTTCGAATGAGCGAGCATCAAGTCCCGTCTGCGTCTTAAACTTTGCTAGTTCGCTTGTGACTTCGGCCAATTTCGCTGGATTGTCTGCCAGCAATTTGGGTACTACTTCATCTAAGACGCGGGCAACGTTGACCAGTGCGACAGCGTCTGCCGGCGGCAACGCAGATAACAAACTCGCCGCTTGCCTGGTTCCGGCTGCCGCAGGTTTTTGCGCCAAGGCAATCGCTGAAAACCCAAAGGATAGAATTACTGCCACCACAAATAATCTCAACATTTTATTTTTCATTTTCAATAGCTTCCTCGTCTGACGCTTACGTGACTGTTTTGTCCGATGCCACCGAGCCCTTTAGAGGTTGGCTTGGCCGTGGCTGCCTCTCAGGTCGAGAAGGTGAACTGCCCCCGCTCTTCCAATCAAGCCCTGGTGGCAATCAAACACGCTCCACCAGCAGCGCGAGTCCCATGCCTCCGCTTACACAAAGCGTTGCGACACCGAACCTGGCTGCGCGTTTCTTCATTTCATGAAGCAGCGTTGTCGTAATGCGAACGCCGGTGCACCCGATAGGATGACCCAGGGCGATCGCACCGCCGTTTACGTTCAGTCGATCGGGGTCAAACTTCAGCTCGCGATCACAGGCAACCACTTGCGCTGCAAACGCTTCGTTAAGCTCGACGAGATCAATATCCGAAAGCGAAAGGCTTTGCCTTGTCAGCAGTGATCTGACGGCAGGTACCGGGCCAATACCCATAATGTCGGGCGCAACGCCAGTGACTTCATAGTCAATCACTCTTGCCTCGGCGGCGACCCCGGATTTTGCTAACGCTTCTTCGCTCAACACCAGTATCGCCGCGGCTCCATCTGTTATTCCGGAAGAATTTCCGGCCGTAACAGTTCCTGCTTTGGAAAACACGGGCGCCAGCTTTTCCAGATCAGTCATCGTTGTACTTGCGCGCGGATGTTCATCGCGAACAAAGGTATTGATTTCGCCTTTCTGGCTTTGAATTTCCAGTGGGGCAATTTCCTCGTCAAATCGACCCGAACCAATTGCGGCCTCCGCGCGTTGTTGCGAACGTAAGGCGTACTCGTCTTGTTCGTGCCGGGAAATCTCGTATTGACGCGCGAGGTTCTCGGCGGTCTCGCCCATGAGCAACCCGGAAAGTGGATCGCTGAAGCCGTCGCGATACATGCCGTCCACAAGTTCGGTGTGGCCCATGCGCATGCCCCAGCGAGCGCCCTCCGCGAAGTAAGGCACGCGCGACATGCTCTCCGTTCCGCCGGCCAGCACCACCTCAGCCTGGCCGAGCATGATTTGCTGCGTTGCCAAAATGATTGCCTGCAAACCCGACCCACACGCTTGATTGACCGTAAATGCCGGCACCGTTTCCGGCGCACCTGCGCGATAGGTGATCTGACGCGCTACGTTTGGTCCACCACCAGCTTGCCGGGCACAACCCCAGATCGATTGCTGAATTTGATCAGGTCTCAAGCCGGCGCGTTCCACACAAGCCTTTGCCGCGGCCACTCCCAGATCCGCGGCGGTCATGGAAGCAAGCTTCCCACCGAAGCGGCCGATGGGCGTGCGGACGGAGCCTGCAAGGTAGACGTTTTTCATGTGTAATTTGTTAGCGACTTATTAGATGGATTTTGATTGACTAAAAATGGTAGCACACGGTAGAAGTAACGACGAAA
>DATLBQ010000265.1:0-12404 GCA_035526805.1 Pyrinomonadaceae bacterium | reverse complement strand
TTTACTCCGACCTGGACGGGGAGCTACCCCCTACACTCCAACCCTGCTGATCCCCCAAAAAACCGAGCGCGCAACGTTCAGTCGGGAGCCCCGCCCATTGGCTCCGCAAACTGGCCGAGTGATGCCACATTCATGATGGTGGCAACCTATGCGGACTTCGATAGTCTCATGCAAGGCCCTACTGGTAATGCCCACAGCGAAGCACACAGTTGGCTGGGGCTGGGTAATGCCCACACTTCATTCCGCGACCCATTGGTATTTCTGCTGCACTCTAACGTCGATCGTTTATGGGCTACGTGGCAGACTCAGCCAGGCCACACGGATCGTCTCGACCCGGCCCATGCATACGATCCACTAGGTTCTGATCCGGAGATCAGTGAACCAATGCAGCCCTGGGAGGGCACAGGCCCCTGGCCTACACGTCCGTGGTACACACCCGAAAACGAATTTGTTGTAAAGACTCCCACGCACGCTTCCGTAGTAAGGCCGCCGTGCTATGACACACTTCCGACCTACCCAACCGTTGTTACGCGCGAGACAATGACGATCACCTTCAACGAGGTGCCCGCAGGTGAAACAACGGTTCGAGCGGCAGTGTTCTCGGTCATCTCTTGTGACGACGTGCACTTCCAGATCAGCGCCGGCCCGACAGTTCTTACAGGTCCTCCAGGGACCAGTTTCGGCACTACTATCCTAGGTACCTCCGACACGGTGCCGTCAACGTCCGATTTCACACTGGCCCGGGCCCATCTTTGGATCTCCTTCAGAGGAACGGCCGCCGGAGATATGGCTACCGGGGAGGTGACGATTCATTGCACCGAAACCAACGAGAATTTCGTGATCCCGATCTCTGCCGAGACTATCGCTCGTCCAAGCGTCGCGGTCGTAATGGCCCTCGACAAGTCGAATAGTATGAACTTCAACTCGGGCATTGCTGTACTTCCCCATCGGATTGACGTGCTCAAGTATTCCGCCCCCTCATTCGTCGACGTGATCCAAGCAGGAAACGCATTGGGTATCGTGAGCTTCGACCATGATGCTTATGATGTGGTGGGAATAACCGGACCGCTTGGACCGCCGCCCGCAAACCCGTTCGACGATCTAACGCGGACCAACCTCAAGAACCTGATTGCGTCACATACGCCGAACCCTGCGGGCAACACCTCGATCGGCGATGCCGTGGTGAAGGCCCAGAACATGCTGCTGACGCCTGCTGCTGCCGGGTATGCTAAAACAGCCATTGTTGTCTTCACGGACGGCTTCGAAACCGCGGGACAGTACATTTCAGATGTGCACGATCAGATAACCGCTAATGTGTTCGCCGTGGCTCTTGGCACGGCGCAACAGATTCAGCCGAATGCATTGACCGCGCTCTGCCACGATCATCTGGGGTTCCTGCGGTTGACCGGCGCGCTCAGTAACGATGATCTGTTCCGGCTCAACAAATACTTCCTGCAGATTCTCGCGGGAGTAACGAACGAGGATATTGTCGTCGATCCCGAAGGCTCTATTAATTTCGGAGATACCCACCGCATTCCGTTCTCGCTAAACGAAGCGGACATCGGCAGCGATGTGATACTGCTGACCCCGGCTCCGCAATTCATCGACTTCGCACTCGAGGCGCCGGATGGAACTATTGTCGATCGTGTTTTGGCCAATACGACGCCGGGTATGTCGCATTCATTTGGCACCAACGTGGCATTTTACCGAATGACGCTGCCGGCATTGATAAACGGCCTTGGGCAACAGGTAGGAACCTGGCATGCAATTCTTTCGGGTCAACGGCAAGTCCCCGGGAGGGATTTCCTCCAGGCGGGGCCAGCCGTCCAAAGCGTGCACGGAGTTCGCTACAGTCTGATGGTTCATTCTTACTCTAACCTGCGGATGCGCGCGCGCCTGACGCAGAGTAGCTTTGAACCGGGCGCGTCACTCAATCTGCGGGCAGTCCTCACAGAATACGGCCTACCAGTAAACAGGCGCGCAATTGTGCGCGCTGAGTTAGTCAAGCCAGACCTTAGCACCGCGATCATAGTTCTGAATGAGGTCGAGCCCGGCATTTTTGAGGCGAGCGTCCCAGCTAATTCAACCGGCGTCTACCAGTTTCGCGTGCGGGCGGTAGGAGCAACGCTTCGCGGCCAGGGGTTCACCCGTGAGCAAGGCTTAACGGGCGCAGTCTACCAGGGCGGCGACAATCCGCCTCCGACGACCACCAGAGATCCACAGGGAAATCCCACGGACGGCAAGACTTGCTGCACGCGATTGACCTGGTTGCTGTGGGTCCTCGCGATCCTGCTGCTGATTATTATCTTGGTGCTTCTATTCAGGCGCTGAGAAATGATCTCAAAGAACAACCTCTTCATGTTCGGGCTCTGATTCAAACAAGACCTGAGTCCAAGGGGAACATCATGACAACCAGCAGGAAAATGACAAGAGAAGCCTCCACTCCGCGCAAGGAAACTTGTTGAGCAGAGAATAAAGGGAGGCATTTCCACGCCTTTATACAGATCTGGACAATTAGTTTGCCGGTGCGTCGAGCAAAGGAGCGCAAAGACTTGTCTTCCGATTCTCATGACCTCGTAGAAACATAATGCCGATTCTCATTCTTTCCCTTTAATAGGCGCTTTAGCCGGTACTCGGAATCGATTCAGCGATGCCCCAAGAGCGGAAACCCCCTTCTTCAAGCCATCCAGCGCGGATTGCCGTGCGGCTAGTCGCACACCCACGTCCCGGATCTCGGCTGCGCTCAGATAAGCGGCAAGGTTTTGCAGAAGTGCAATACCCGGAGGATCATATGGGGGAACTCGATAACCGTGACCGTTGACAATGATCCACCCGCCTCCGTCGCTTGCCACGCCCCCTATGATCGTTCCGACGATCTCTGGTACTCGCCGCGGGCTATGGTGGGCTAAATTTATCGTAGCCGTCTTGTTAGCATCATCTATTGATACCACCTCGATCCGAGTGAAGCCGTTGGAAAAAGGGTCAAGAGAATTGGGATTGCCGATCTCGAACTTGTCACCAGCCACAAGGTCGAAATTACCCTTAGTGCCTGGTATTACGGTCACGAGGAAGGTTATGCCAACGAACCAATAGTTCATCGCCGAAAAACTGTCGCTTACCGTGGCTACTGAAGGCCAGATCGGATGTGCCCACCGAGCCGAACGATTCGAAGCCGAGAGCTGCGGCGTCCGGCGCAAATGCCGGCTTTAACATGAACGTATGCTGAACGGTATGGCTCGCTTCGTTTCCAGGATTGTCTGAATGAGCGATTGCGAGGTTGCGCTGGGCCAGATTTTCGCTCGACCCGGGTGTCGCAAACTCCGGAATCGGATCCGGCTCGAAGTGGATCTCGGCAGCCATGCAAATATGCGCACCCCTGATGAGGTCCTGGATCGGCGACCCGCTAGCGAAGGGGCCAGTGCCCACCGGATGGGTGGGGAATACAGGCGTAGTACGATTGAAGTCCAGCCAGCAGCCGAAAAACTCCCACGACTCGGCCGCGCCCGTCGCGGCGATCGTGCGCGTGTTGAGGGTATCGTTTTGGGCGGCCATGTCGCCGATGCGGGCCTGGGCAAAATAAGGAATTGATACCGACTCTCCGCCCAGGGTTCCCAGCAGCGGTCTCGCAGTCAGGCCGTTTCCGACGCGAGCATAAGGCTGATCTGCAGCCGCGTGATACTCAAGTGACGTAGCGGCCGTATTGAAGGTGCGGAAGAACACACGAACGTCGGGCGCCGGTGTAGCGCTGGCGCGATAACGTACGCGCGCGACGGCGTAATTGAAAATCTCATCGCCGTCGGAGTCTGTTGTGGCCTGATCAAGCTGACTGGCCATTTGACCTATCTGCAGTGTCTCAAAGAGATTTGAACTGTCGTCTGCCCCAGCGCGGCACGCGTTGATGAACGCCGTAATGAAGGCCGGGCCGGCGCCGCTTCCCGAGCCCTGTGGTATTCCATGGAAGGTGTCGCCCGCACTTACTTTAAATACGCGCAAGTCCGTGCTGAGCCAGGCCGGGTCACCATCAATCATGTAGGGGTTCGGTTGCTTCATCAGCCGTACGCTGGCGGTGCAACTTCGTCCCCCCAAGTTTATCTGAATGAACACATCGCGAGTTTCAGTAAAGGAAGCGAACGCGTCATGGTTCGTGAACCGAATGTTAAATGGCCACGTGAACCGCTGCGCCACGTCGGGAGGTAATGAAGCGTCTTCCGGTATGCCCGGCAACGGATCGATAGCCATTCCGGGAACTGCTGGGCCACCGATGAAGTCGAACGCAAACGAGATTCCCGGAGTCGGGAGCGGGCTACCGATCTCGTGGGGCATAAAGCTCTCGAACATCGCAAAGAAAGCGCTGTCGAACTGCGGCACCAAACCCGCATCCAAAAATGCGTCAACTTCGAACACTGAAAAAGTGCTGCGGTCAGTAATGATGAAACAACCGAGCGAAGTAACCCTCACGAATTGCGCCTGGGTGCAGGGAAGCCCGGTCTGATCCACGATCCAGAGGAGGTAGGATCCCGGTGGAGCGACGGCACCCGAAGGCGGCGCTGTGGCACGCAACGTTGTGGCTCCTGCCGGAGTGAAATTCAAGGCAATGTATCGCTGGTCGAAATCACCCGCATGCGTAACACTTCCGCAACGCATCAACGCAACGCGTCGTATATTCGCGGCCTGCGGCGTTTCAATGTCGAATTGCTCGTTGTAAGAAACAACTGCCGGCGCCGACGAAATCTGAGGCCGCCCGCCTGCGGCAATGTAGTCGGGACTGTAGATTTCGATGCGATGTTCGGCCACAGTGGCCGGATCACCCTGGTCCGCATTCTTGCTGGGACCCGCGGTCCATACGCGACCGTCAGGCATGAGCAGGGCAGTGGAGTGGTAATTGCGAACAACAGTCGCCGGCTCGACACTGGTCCATGAATCTGTGCCGCTACCATAGCTGCCTGTAGTCCAGTCAATTCCAGGCTCATAAATTTCAGCGTCCAGCACGCCATTCGTGTCGCTCGCGCTGGAGGCGGAGTTGATCCCGCCGCTTCTAATAGGTCTTTTCCGGTTCCCGTAACTAACGCTGCATCTGTCACGCCCTTACGGGCACGGCGGACGTAGGACATCAGCGCTGTAGTCATCTCGGCCCCGGTCAGATTGTTGAGCAGCACTGGGTTAAGTTCGCCGTCCGAAGTTAGTTCATATCCTTCTGACCGAAACGCCTGAGCGGCATTCTTAATCGCTTCCTCACCTACATAATTTGGGGAGCTTGAACGAAAACCGCCGCACGCTTGAACGTTAGCGATCAAGCTGGCAATGAATCGTCCGCCAGCCGAGACGTCATTGTCGAGAGCCCAGGAAAGGATCGCTCGCACTCGCTTGGCTTTACCGACGGGCTGACTTGGTGCCTTTGGGTCGGCTATCGCTAGGCCATTTCGATCCACCAAAAAATCGATGTCGTAATGCGTGGGTTTACGCTTCGGCTCAACCATCGAATCATCGATGAGTCGAACTACTGCAATCAGGATAGACTCTGACAAAGGCGCAATCATGCTTGATACTAACTCTTCCGTAGCTTTTTGAGTAAGTAACGAACTCCGCGCGCCATTCTGCAAGGACTCTATCTGGTAATGCTCTTGAGAAGAAAGCTTAAAAGCTTCGAATCGGATCACGAGCATGTACATTTCGTTTTATGGTAAGTACAATTTGAAGTAACTAGGCGGGTGCTGAACGTGCTCGCCCGGCGATTGCCGGGGTGAGGACGGTAATCGCACTCATGACGGAAGTTATGAGAAAAGGCGGCGAGGGAGCTTCCAAAAGCTCGCTTGCCGCTTTTGCTTTGAGTGCCCGGGCCCTAAGATTCGGTCCTTGTAGTTCCCATCGAGTCAGCACTTAGACCTAAGAACTTAGTTGAGCAATTACTCTTGAATCAAACGATATGGAAAAACTGAAACCACGAGAGGAAGTGTTTCTCACGGATGTGAGGTACCGAAATAGAGTTAACCTCGATCATTCCTTCGGAGTTGTGAGTGAGATGACGATCGATACGATCTACTGTAACCCTCCCCAAAAACAGGGCCATTGAAAAGTAGAGGTTTCCGGGGCAGCATAGCAGGCCCGAGGAGACCTTATGAAGAAGAGCAAATTCAGTGAGCATCAGATCATCGCAATCTTGAAAGCACTGGAGGCGGGACGGACGGTAAGAGACGTTTGTCGCGAGCACGAAGTCAGCGATGCGACCTATTACAAGTGGAAGACAAAGTACGGTGGGATGGAAGCGGCTGACATACGCCGCTTGCGTGAACTCGAGGAAAGAAAACCGGCGGTTAAAGCAGATCTCAGCGGAGTTGTTGTTGGAGAACCGAGCGCTGAAAGATGTGATCGCAAAAAAGCTGTAAGGCCGGCAGTAGCGCGAGCTGATTAAGGATCTGCGCAGCGAGCACGGACTGACAGAGAGAAGAGCTTGCGCGGCAGTGAGCTTGAGACGATCGGTTTATCGTTACCGGCCTCGACCGAACCGTGATGGAGAGATCATCAAGCTGTTGTTGGAGCTGGCGCATGGTCAACCGGAACAGGGCTTCGGGAAGTTGTTCAAGCGCGTGCGACGGTTGAGCCATTGCTGGAACCACAAACGAGTGTATCGCGTGTATTGCGGGCTAAAAATGAACAAACGCGTAAAGGCAAGCGGCGGTTGCCGACGCGAAATCCGGCGCCGCTGCAGGTGACGCAAACGATGAATGAGTGCTGGTCAGCCGACTTCTGCGTGATGCGCTGTGGTTATTCCTCAATAAAACAACAGAGAAAGAAATTATTGACTAACTTCCCACACTTATTCTATAACTTCCGCAGCCCATAGTCCTCGTCCGGTTGGGGCAAACTCTCATGAAGTCGATCCTCATTGCCATTAGCGCGCCCGATGTGCGCCGCCGCTTTTCTGAAATTCTCTCTCAAGCCGGTTATCACGTCATCACAGCAGAGTCAGGAGAGTCCGCCATAGATATTGCGGCTGCGGTTCAGCTAGATCTAGTGCTGATGGCTATCGTGCTTTCAAACCTGGATGGATTGCAGACGGCATCTCGGCTACGCGCGATTTCAAGTCCCAAGTCTGTGCCAATAATCTTGCTCGGAACTGTCCCCCCTCTGGGCATCGATGAGAATCCATTAGCGTCCCTGGTTGATGACTACTTAAACCTCGATGTTGATGCCGACGAATTGCTCTCTTGTGTAACCAAGCACGCACGAAGTTGAAGACTTAATATCAAACGTTCTATTCTGGACGAGGTGACGCATTATTCCCTCTGAAAACCATCAGCTTTGTTTTCGACCAAACCGAATTGGGACTTAGGCAATGATCATACTGGAACATTTTTACTCTGATAAAGTAGCTGAGAGAGATTCGCATGAATAGCACCACGATCCTTGTTGTCGATGACACGCTGGACCTGCTTGAGCTTTACTCCCTTTGGCTCCGGCAGGCCGGCTACAAAGTTTTACAAGCATGCACCGGCCGAGAATGCCTGCGCCTGGTTGCGGAAGAATTGCCGGACCTTGTTTTGTTGGACGTGATGTTGCCGGATATTGATGGCATTGAAGTCTGCAAGGCAATCAAATCCAATGAGCAAACCGCTGCGATTCCAGTAATAAATGTCTCCGGTAGACGAACTTCCGCCGACAATCAGGTCGAGAGTCTTGAGGCTGGGGCAGATGGTTATTTGACCAAGCCTTTCGAGGCGCGATCGCTCCTGGCACATGTCAGAGCGTTGTTGCGGATGAAGCAAACCGAAGAGGCGCTAAAGCGAAGCGAAGAGCGTTTTAGAGCTGCCTTTGATAACGCATTGGACGCAATGTTGATTGCGGATGACGATGGAACTTACCTGGATGCGAATCCGTCTGCTTGTGCCATGTTTGGAGTTTCAACGGAAGAAATATTGCAGCGGAATCTTTCAGACTTTGTTGAGCCTGGCCGCCATCGCGAAGTTGAAAAGGCGTGGCAAAGCTTTATAGAAGAGGGTGAGCAGTCGGGTGAGTTCCGACTCTATCGTCCGGACGGGACGACGCGAGAACTTGAATACCGCGCCAAAGCCCGATTTCTTCCAAATCGCCATCTATCGATCCTGCGCGACATTACTCAGCGGAAACACGCTGAAGAAGAGCTGCGCCTGGCTCATGCTGAATTGGAAAAACGCGTCGAGCAGCGTACCGCTGAGCTGATAGCTTCAAACACGTTTCTGAAAAGCGAAATTGTCGAACGGCAGCAGGCTCAGGAGGCATTGGCAGCGAGCGAAGAAAAATACCGAGATTTGTTTGAGAACGCCAAGGATGCCATTTACGTTCAAGATATCAGAGGTAACTATGTTTCCGTTAATCGCGCCGCCGAGGAGCTTTCCGGCTACAGGCGCGACGAGATTGTTGGAAAACATTTTGCCGACTTTGTAGCCCCCGAGTATCTGGATTGCGTAAACAATAATTTCAACACTAAATTGAAGGGCCGTTCGCAAACTGCCTACGAGCTGGAAGTTATTTCTCGGGACGGGCGGCGCATCCCTATCGAGCTCAACAGCAGCACGATCTTCAAAGACGGAGTCGCCGTTGGGATCCAGGGCATGGCGCGTGATATCACCGACCGCAAACGCGTAGAGGCCGCGCTTAGGCAAAGTGAAGAGCAATATCGCGAGTTGGTTGAAAACATTAACGATATAATCTATGCAACCGATGAGAACGGTGTAATCACCTATATTAGTCGTGCTGTGGAACAGGCGATTGGCCTAAGCCCTTCGGAAATGATTGGACAATCGTTTACCAGGTTCTTATACCCTGCGGACGAAAAGCTTGCACTTCAAAATTTTCAACAGAGTGCCGCGGGCATTAGTGACGCTCTCGAGTTTCGAGTAGTGGATAAATCTGGCGCAATCCGTTGGGTGCGAAAGTCGAGCCGACCGGTATTTCACGGCGATCTATTCATGGGTACTCGGGGGTTGGTTAGTGACATTACCGAACGTAAGGAGGCAGAAGCCGCGCGCATGCATTTACTGCAGCGGCTGGTCACCGCGCAGGAGGAAGAACAGAGGCGGCTGTCTCGCGAACTTCACGATCAGACGGGCCAGTCCCTGGCGGCACTTATGCTTGGGCTGAAGTCGATCGAAGATTCTGATCAGCTTAAGGAAGGTGCTCGCAACCGATTGCGACAGTTGCAAGACCTCACCAGTCAGCTTGCGCGTGATGTTCATCACCTGGCTTCCAATCTGCGGCCTACCGCGCTTGACGATCTCGGTCTTCATACGGCGCTATCAAATTATGTGGAAGAGTGGTCTGACCGGACGAAGATATGCGCTGACTTCCATAGTAATGGTCTTATGAAGGAACGGCTTCCGAGACAAATCGAGACGGCGGTTTATCGGGTCGTTCAGGAGGCACTGACGAATGTAGTCAAGCACGCAAACGCACAAAACGTTAGCGTCATTCTTGAGTATCGCGGCAATAGAGTGCAGGCCATCATCGAAGACGATGGGTCTGGTTTTGATACCGAACGCATCGTAAGCGCTCGTAACAGCGATGGTCGCTTAGGTTTGTTGGGAATGCAGGAGAGAGTAGCATTGGTAGAGGGGCATCTGAACATTGAATCCGCGCCGGCCTCAGGTACAACTGTTATTGTCCATATTCCAGTCTCAGGTGAGCAGTCGGAGGCAGATACTAAGTGACGAAGCTACGGATCTTCTTAGCGGATGACCATGCAGTGCTGCGCGACGGACTCAAAGCACTTGTAAACGCTCAAGCTGACATGGAGGTCATTGGAGAAGCCGATAATGGCCGCACAGCCTGGCTGAAGGTGAAAGAGCTTTTACCGGATATCGTGGTCATGGATGTCTCTATGCCTGAGCTTAATGGAGTTCAGGCGACCGAAATACTCAAGCGCGAATGTCCTCAAGTGAAAGTGCTGGCCCTGACTGCTTATAAGGACAAGGCTTATCTTGACCAGATGCTTAAGGTTGGTGCCGTAGGATACGTGCTTAAAATGTCGGCAGCCAAGGAGTTGATCGAGGCTTTGCGAGCTGTCGCAGGAGGGAGTGTGTATGTTGATCAGGAAATGACGGAAAAGATCGCCGAGGGTTATGTTCGCGATCAATTCCTAAGGGGAGCGACGCGGCAACGCGAGCTGACAAACCGGGAAGAACAGGTGATACGCCTCATTGCCCAGGGTTATGCCAACAAGGAGATCGCAAGCCAACTCGATATTAGTGTCAAAACGGTCGAATCTCACAAGACCAACGTAATGGAGAAACTGGAACTCAAAAGCCGCACTGAGATTGTACGTTATGCAGTCCGCCAGGGATGGCTGCATGGTTCGTAGCCTCGCTAGCCCACAACCGCGATTATTTGTTCCAATCTGCCCAGGCTTAGGTAAGGGGATTCCCTGACCGCTTGCCCTGTTTTCCTGATAGCCAGCATCGCCTGCGATAGATAAAGGTATTAGCAAGCCCCTTGCACAGAACTAGCGGGGTATGGATGCAAGCAAGGAATTGGAATGTTGTGCTCACCTCAGATAATCCCACGATTAAATCTCCTCCTAACCCACCCACGTTCAGTTCAATGACTGTTCCTCAACACGATCAAAGCTTCAAGGTCCTCCTAATTGAGGACAATCCTATTGATGCTCGGTTAATTCGAGCCGCACTTTCTGACAACGGGCAGGTTCCGGCTGAGGAGCCGCTCTTTTATGTTGATAGCGCAGGCCGACTTGCCGACGGTTTGAAGCGCCTGACTCAAAAAGACATTGACGTTCTCTTGCTTGATCTTTCTCTGCCTGACAGCCAGGGTCTTGAGACCGTTGCAGCTGCACGGGCACAATTCCCAAATGTGCCCATCATCGTTATGACCGGTCTTGACGATGAGGCACTGGCGGTCAGCACCTTACGACAGGGAGCACAAGACTACCTGGTCAAAGGCCACGCAGATCGCCGGACCTTGATACGAGCTATTCGCCATGCGATTGAACGCAAGCGTGCGCAGGAGGCGCTGCGTGAGAGTGAGGAAAAGTTTCGCTCGATCGTCGAAACTACGAATGAATGGATTTGGTCGATAGATCTCCGAGGAGAACTCACCTATAGCAATCCCGCTGTCAGTGCAATTTTGGGATACAGCCCTGAAGAGCTTCTTGGCAGATGTTGGGCGCTGCTTATGCATGAATCTGATCGGCAACTGCTTTTGACCCGGTTGCCGAAAGCAGTTGTCGAAAGGACTGGGTGGTCCGGATTGGTAATGCGGTGGAAACACAAAGATGGCACTTATCGACACCTGGAAAGCAATGCGCTCCCAATCCTTGATACCAGCGGAAATCTCTTAGGTTATCGCGGCTCAGATCGAGATATTACCGAACAGGAGCAAACGAAGCAGGAGCGCAGACAACTGCAGTTGCGATTGGTCACGCTACAGGAAGAGGAACGACACCGGCTGTCGCGCGAACTGCATGATCAAATGGGTCAATCCCTGGCCGCGCTTATGCTGGGTCTCAAATCTCTGGAAAACGCGGATCCAGGTCAACATTCAGGAGGACTGCGCTTGCATCATTTGCACGAGCTTGCGAATCAACTGGCGCAACAAGTGCATACTGTGGCCATGAATCTGCGCCCCACAGCCCTGGATGATCTCGGCCTGCAGACTGCACTATCAAATTACTTAGAAGAATGGAGCGAGCGAAGCAGGATACACGCAGACCTGCATAGCGCTGGATTGGATGAACGTTTGCCGACACATATTGAAACAACGGTGTACCGCATAGTTCAGGAAGCGCTCACTAACGTACACAAGCATTCTAACGCGCGCAATGTTAGCGTAATTGTGGAACATCGTGACAATCGGTTACAGGCCATCATTGAAGATAACGGGGCAGGTTTTGATGCCGAGGCTTTGATCAGAGCGCCGGTTAAAGACCGCCGCTTAGGATTGCTTGGAATGCAGGAGCGAATTGCGCTCGTCGGGGGTTCAATAAATATCGAATCTACTCCCGGCTTTGGCACCACACTATTCGTACGGATTCCAGCGTCAAGCTTGAACCAGGAGGCTGCTCATTTATGAACAAGCTACGCATCTTCTTAGCCGATGACCATGCTGTGTTGCGGGATGGACTTAAAGTCCTGGTAAACGCGCAACCGGACATGGAGGTAGTGGGTGAAGCGGACAATGGCCGCACTGCATATCAAAAAGCGAGAGAACTACTTCCGGATGTAGTGGTGATGGACATCTCCATGCCCGAAATGAATGGTGCGCAGGCCACCAAGCGCCTCAAAGAATCAAATCCCGACATAAAAATACTGGCGCTTACCGCTCATGAAGATAAGGGTTATTTACGGCACCTGATCGAGATGGGTGCCTCGGGGTTCGTGCTCAAGCGCGCCGCGACCCTCGAACTAATTCAGGCAATC
>DATLBQ010000264.1:0-17667 GCA_035526805.1 Pyrinomonadaceae bacterium | reverse complement strand
GATTACATTAATGGTCGGCTGGCGAATCTCGATTCACTGGTTTTTGGGGCATCCTGACTTTGGCGAACGGATTCTAATCGTCGGCTCCGGCGACTTGGCCGTGGAAGTAGCGCGCGAAGTCCTCGCGCGACCTGACGCTGGCTATAGGGTCGTCGGGTTTGTCGGGACGGATGAAGAACAGCTCGGTAAGAGTTTAATAAATCCTCGCGTTATCGGTATGACCAATGAGCTCGAAGAAATTGTTAAGCGTGAGGATATAGACCGCATCGTTGTCGCCATGAGCGAGAGACGCACCCAACTTCCAACCGACAAATTGCTGAAGCTGAGTCTCAGCGGCGATGTATCGATAGAGGAGGGGGCAACCTTCTATGAGAGGTTTACGGGCCGCGTTTCCCTCGACATGATTCGTCCGTCCTGGCTCATATTCACGGGACGAGGCCGGCAAGTTAGATTGGCCGCCATTAGTCGCAGTGCGGTGCACCGGTTAGTCGCTTTGATCGGCATGTTTCTTTCGCTGCCGATCGCAGCGTTAACGGCGATTCTGATCAAGATCGATTCACCCGGTCCGGTGTTCTACAAGCAGGAACGCGTGGGCAAAAATGGGCGCCCCTTCGTGCTTACGAAGTTTCGGTCTATGAGAGTAGACGCTGAGAAGGCCGGCCCGTTATGGGCTAATAAAGCGGACGATCGAACAACACGCGTTGGTCGCATCATACGCAAAATTCGTGTAGATGAAATACCGCAATTCTGGAACATCCTGCGTGGTGAAATGAGTTTTGTCGGTCCCCGTCCGGAGCGCCCGCATTTTGTCCGTCAACTTGCACAGGAGATTCCCTATTATGAGCAGCGCCATTTGATTGCTCCTGGTTTGACAGGATGGGCTCAGATCAAATACCCGTACGGCGCCTCTATCGAAGATGCGCGACAGAAGCTTCAATACGACCTTTTCTACATTAAAAACTATAGCTTGCTTCTCGATGGAGTCATCTTATTTGAAACAATAAAGATAATTCTCTTTGGACGCGGCGCTCAATAACACGTCAGGGGTTTTGGAGGTTTTAAAATGAACAGAGCGACGAGATTAGTAACATGTGTAGTTGTGAGTTTGTTGGTGGTTTCACTCCTGGGAGTGATGGCCCAGGCTCAGACAGACACACTAAAGACCAGACAGAGAACGACCGCGACCCCAGACCCGCAGAAAGAAACCACGAAGCCTGCGCAGACTCCCGCAACCGCACCCCAATCACCAGATGGACTGGAACCTGACGATACCCGGCCCCGGCCAACTGACGTGCCTCAGGAAACAGAGGCTAATAGACATGAGCAACTCTCAGAAGAAGCGGCGATCGTTCCCTATTACAATAATTTTTTTAACACGTATCGATTGGGGCCCGAAGACATAATTTCCGTTTCCGTCTTCAATCAGGATCGATACTCGCGTTCGGGGATTATTGTGCCACCAAGTGGTCGCATTTCACTTTCGCTCATTCCGGGCGGGATTTTCGTCAACGGCAAGACAGTTGACGAAGTTGCAGATCTGATCAAAAAGAAATACGACGAGTACATCATCGATCCGCAAGTTACAGTGTCGCTCGATAAGGCCTCGTCGTATCGTTATAGCGTCATCGGCGACGTAGGCCAACCAGGGATCCGTCTGATGAACCGTCGCCTGACGGTAACGGAGGCTTTGGCCGAAGCCGGAGGGGTGCTACAGACAGGCGATAAGAGCAGAGTTGTCGTCCTTCGTCGCCAGGCGAACGGCGTTCTTTCTCCGATTGCGGTGAACGTCTCGGCAATTTATAAAGGCAGAGCTCCGGACAGCACCTACCTTGTGCCCGGCGATCAGATTATCGTCCCGGGAAACAAGCTAAAGACCCTGCAAAAGATCATGGGCTTCACATCCATTCTCAGCTTCGCACGAATCTTTACTGGTGGACTGCCCTTCTAGGGAAAGACACGGTTTCGCAGCCAGACCGGGTGAACGGTGGGATTGGAAAACCCTGGATTTGCGCGAGGTCGATGAGAGGGGAGTTGTGGTTCGCAATCACCAGACTTACCAAGAGCCCTTATCGCGGCGAATAGCGCGGCTGCTGTTTCCCGTCGTTGTTTGTTCGTGTCTGATGCTTGCTTTCATTGAGAGGCCTGCTATTGCTCAGACGGACGGCTGGATGCGACAACATATCGGATCTTTGGCCTGGCTTCACGCAGTGTTTTTTCTTGATGAGACCCGTGGCTGGGCCGGGGGCAGCAGAGGTACGCTTCTCACAACTATCGATGGCGGCAAAACCTGGAAGACAAAATCTCAGCCTACTCCGGATACCTTACGCGACATCTATTTCGTCGACGACCAAAATGGATGGCTGCTTTGCGAGGCGAATCTGTACGACCTTAAAACGAAAAGTGAGCCGCGAACATATTTGATGCAAACAAGCGACGGCGGCGAGACCTGGAGGCGGATAAACATCCAGGCCGCCGACGTAAACGGTCGCTTGGTGCGGACTGTTTTCAGCCGCGGCCGTGGTTGGGCATTCGGTGAAGAAGGAGCAATTTTTACCACGCGGGACGCTGGTGTGACTTGGACTCGATTGCAATCACCTACACGTCATCTCCTGCTGGGCGGCACTTTCATCGACGACGACCGCGGATGGTTGGTGGGAGCAGGTGCCACCATCATACAAACATCGGATGGCGGGGAAACCTGGCATATTTCACGCTTGGCCGATGCGACTCGAGCCGCTGTCCGTTTCAGTGCAGCCTCATTTGTCGACAATCGTTTGGGTTGGGCGGTAGGCAGTGGAGGCAGTATCTACCATACCGAAAACGGCGGACGCACCTGGCAACAACAGTCCTCCGGTATTACTGCAGATCTGTTTGACGTAAAATTTTTGAACGCTACCGAAGGCTGGGCTGTCGGGGCTGAAGGCACAATCATCCACACGACTGACGGCGGCCGGCGTTGGACTGCCGAGCGGAGCAACACTGAACATCCGTTGGAAAGAATATTTTTCGCGGACCGCGCGCACGGTTGGGCGGTAGGATTTGGCGGTACGGTAGTCGCCTACATACGCACGGAACGTCCCCGATTGAGTAGGTAGTTGCGCAACTAATTTTTAACCCTTAGAGAGCACAAGCTTTGAAAATCAACCGGACTACCCTAGTTTTCGTGACCCTTGCCTTGAGTGTAATTCTCAGCATTGTGGACGCTTCGGGTCAAAAGAAATCAGGACAAGAGAAGTCCAGGCAGGCTTCAAGTCCCTCACTTTCTGGGGGTAAATTGCGCGGGCGGCGAGCCAGTGCCAAGTCACCGGGCGAAACCGTTCCGACAACTACACACCAATCTCCGGTTTCCAACATAGTTGAGTCTCACAAGAAGGAATCAGAGGCGAAGGCAGGCGAGGAACCTGACCAACCGGGTGATACCCAGGGGAGCCTTGATCCAGCGCCTGGCTCCAGCGAAAGACCTGCTATCGCGGAACCGCGCGCGCCCGGCTCTGACGCGAAAGAAGCCAATGTTTCCCCGGACCGCGTCCAATCGTTGCGCGATCAGATCGAGGCCGTAGCAGATGGAGCGGAGCGTATTCGTTTGCAGTTAAAGCTCTCGGAGCAATTGGTCGCGGCGGGTAAAAAACCCGAAGCGATTGAAGAATTACGTTCAATCATTAATGCAAACGCTTTTGACCCTCAGAGTTTTTACAATGCCGGGAATGCGCTCGCCCGCTTAGGCGATTCAGCTGAGGCAATCAAGGCGTACCGCAAGGCAATCGACCAGCGAAAGGGAAACTATTCCCGTGCTCTTAACAACCTGGGCGTTATCTTGTTGCGCGAAGGACGATGGGAAGAGTCTCATACTGCGCTTTTGTCGGCGCTGAAGTTGGAAAGCTTTCGCTACGCCGAAGCAAGCTACAACCTGGGACGTCTTTATTCCGCTCGCGGTGAAATCGATTTGGCAACTCGAGAATGGCGACGCACGTTAACGATTGAGCCCGAACACAGAGCGGCGGCTCAAGCTCTCTCTCTTGGCGCCAGCGGGGCCGGGGTCGTGGTAAGAGCCGAGGCGTCTGCCGAAGGAAGGAGTGTCAATCGAGACATCAGAAACCGCGAAGCTTCTGTGGGTAATAACACGGCGCGCTCCGTAAAAAGCCTTGCCTCCGACGACCCAGTCTCGACTAAGAGTGCCGTTATCGATCCCGTAAGTTACGATCTTCTACAGCGAGCTCGCAATTTAGCCGAACTCGGCAAACTCGGTGAATCTGTTGGAAACTATCAGCGCCTGCTTTCGCGCATGCATGGATACTTTCCCCCAGCTAATCTTGAGCTCAGCTACGCGCTTATGAACTTGAACAAGTTCGATGACGCGTTTGCCAACTTGTTAAAGGTTGCTGACCGCGACGGACCTCAGTATCCAATTACTTACTACTATCTTGGGCGCTTATATGAGCGGAAGGGCAATTTGACGCTGGCTGAAGAATCGTTTGCCAAAGCGGCGATTGCTTTCACGACAAAAAATAATTCGTTGCTACTGGATCTGAGCCGTGTCCGCGAACGCCAGGGAAATTTCAAGGGCGCTCTCGCCGCAATGGAAGAATATGTAACTCTAATGGAACAGCAGGGTATGAAACCTACTTGGTCAGATGAAAGTTTGTCGGTTCTGCGTCAGAAGGTAAGGAGCGAATCAAAGTAGAGTTCCTTCCGCCCGTTCGCATTCTGTCCAAAGTCTAGAATAGAAGTCTGAGTGTGGGACGCGAAAACGCAAGCTCAAAGGCCACTCCTCAAATGTTAGAGCAAATTTTGGAATTTTCTTTCGAAAATTTAATGTGAACGACGGCCTGCCAATTGCTACAAGTCTGAGCGTACTCTCCCTCCTATAAGACTGCTACCTTGATTCCAAGGTGTCGGATCAGCCCCTTTAAAATGAGTTCGCGTGCCAGCGAGCTTGTGAACAACTGACTTCGAGACGCTCGGAGTCATTAGCGAATTCGCTTGGTCACAGGAGAACGGACAATGGGAATTTCACTTCTTTCGATTTTCAAGACCACTAGCTTGGGCATAGCAGTTATAACGGTCATGGCGCTAAGCCAGGGTATGGCAAGGGCTGACGAGGTGACTGTTGCTGGCAGCACAAGCGGGTCCGTCATAGGTATCCCACAATTGACCTTCGCGGGCAATGCAGCTTTTACCGGCACTACGGCCTTAGGCGTCGGCTCGTTGAGTGGGGCTAACCGCTTAGGCACGTTTACTCTGGCTACGAACCCGACTCCGATTGCAGCCAGCGGTACATTTGACTTGCAAATCACGTTTACGGCACCGCCGGGCATCAACGGTGGTCAGAACACGTCCTTCACCGCCAACATCACGGGCAGCATCTCGACGACGAACAACGGTGGGTTGGCCATCACGTTTAGCCAGCCGGTCGGCGGTACGACGTTCACCTTTAGCAGCGGGGGCACAACAGGGTCATTCACCTTTAAGGTCGATGACATATTCATTCAATCAGGGCAAAGTGCCGACCTGACGGCCCGGATTACCGGCGCGTCGCAAACTGCAGTACCTGAGCCGACGACGATGCTGTTGCTCGGTACCGGTCTTGTTGGCGTAGCAGGCGCAGCCAGACGCCGGGTTCGAAGGCGACGGTAGATTTCGATTTTAGTTTCCGTCTGAAGTTGCCCATAACCACGAGGTACGAGGGTGCCGCTCGTGACTAGTCACGGGCGGCACCTAATTTTTAATGGGTGTTGATTAGGTGTAGACAACATCTAGTGACGCGATTTTGAAAGGGAGTAGAGTACGATGCAAGTATTTCAAGGGGAAGCTTTATCGATATGTAGACGCTTACTGGTCTGTATTTTGTTGGCATTTGGGCTACTGACAACGATCGCCTGGGTGACGCAAGGCACAAACGCTCAAACCGGCAATAGTCTCCGCGGGAGCGTAACTGATCAAACAGGCGCTAGTTTCCCCGACGTAACGATAACGCTCAGTGGCTCGGAGGCCCGAACTCAGCAGACGGATTCAAATGGGGCCTTCGCTTTCGACAATTTGGCAGCGGGCGGTAATTACACGGTAACGCCATCTAAAACGGGCTACACATTCACACCTACTTCGTTCGGCGTCTCTAATCTCAACGGCACTTTCAGCAGCACGTTCAGCGGCACGCCCACAAGCGGCCCGGCGAGCACGGTTCAGTTCACTTTAAGTACCGCCAGCGTCACGGAAACCTTTCACGCGAACACCAAAGTCGATCTGCTTGTCACGCGCACCGGCAACACCGCAGCCGCCGCGACGGTTAACTATGCCAGCAGCAACTCCACCGCCAGCGACCGCACGGATTATCTAGCCGCGCTTGGCACACTGCAATTTGCCGCTGGTGAAACTTCGAAAACCATCAGCGTGCTTATAATCGATGACGGTTATGTCGAGAGCGCGGAGATATTCAACGTTACCTTGAGTAATCCAGTAGGTTGCACACTCGGCTCGCCCGCGGCCGTCGCTGTCACCATCAACAACAATGACTCAGCCCCGACCAACCCGGTTAAAGATCCGAACTTCGACAACGAGTTCTTCGTGCGCCAACACTATTATGATTTCCTGAACCGGGCGCCGGATGCCGGTGGCCTGGGCTTCTGGGTAAATCAAATTACTGAGTGCGGCGCCGATGCCGCTTGCATAAACATCAGGCGCATCAACGTTTCGGCCGCCTTTTTCCTGTCGATTGAATTTCAGGAGACGGGCTACCTCGTCGAACGTATCTACAAATCTGCTTACGGCGATGCTGACGCTTTGTCAGCACTTGATACGTTCCCGGTCCAGCATCCAATCAAGGCGCCAATCATTAGGCTGAATGAGTTTCTAGCAGACTCGCAGCAGATCGCCAAGGACCTGATCGTGGGCGTTCCTGGCTGGCCGCAACTACTGGAAAGCAACAAGGTCTCATTCACGCAGGATTTTGTAACACGTTCGCGTTTCACGACGAGGTATCCGACCAGCAAGACACCAACGGAGTTTGTAACCGAGCTTTACAACAACGCCGGCGTACCACCGAGTGACCTGGCATCAATCGTCGACGAATTTGGTGGAGCGCCGAACACTACCGACACCGCAGCTCGTGCACGTGCCTTAAGACGAGTAGCTGAAAACACCACCCTCGTGGAGCAGGAGCGAAATAAAGCGTTTGTGTTGATGCAGTACTTCGGCTACATGCGGCGAAATCCCGACGACACGCCTGATGTGGATCACACTGGCTATGACTTCTGGTTGCACAAGCTGGATCAGTTCAACGGCAACTTTGTGAACGCTGAAATGGTCAAGGCGTTTATAGTTTCGCTTGAATATCAGGCACGCTTCGGACCGTGATGTGTTGGATTGTGAGTACCGCGGTAAAGGACGGCGCTTTGTTCAGCCTGATGTAAATCAAAAAAAGCTGCTACGCTCAAGGCGCGGCAGCTTTGACTTGCAGTTTTGGCTGGCAGGTTTTGAAGTAACCCGCAGCAGTCTAAACTGCTACTTTGGTTTGTTCGGCGACTATCACCAGCTCTCGAACGCGCTCGCGTAGTGCACCCTCGAATCGCCTGGCTTCTTCCACCTCCGAGAATGAAAGAGCACGTAATTCCTGTTCGATTCGCCGCCGATAATCGGAAACGAGCGAATCGGACACCCCCAGTACAGCCGCAACTTCCAATTGCGTGGAATGCTGCGGGCTCAAATAGCAGTGCCACAAGACTCCCAGAATACGATTGTATTGTTTGACCTTGCCTCGAACAGTTTCGTGCAGGTGGCTAAGAAAGTACTCAACAGACCCGGCGGCTTCATCTTCCGACTCGCGGCGAAGCAGCCCCTGCTCGGGATCGTCACCCTTGTCAACAGGTTGGAAATGATTGCCTTCGCCCTCGTTATCGTCGCCATCGAGCGGCACCAGGTAAATGTCCATGACCGGCAGCCGCGACATGACAAGACTGCGAAGCGCTCGGACGTCAACTGGCGAATCAACGGCGTCCAGAACGGAAACGATGAGGTCCTCCAGATCTGAATTACTGATCACGACCTGTGAATCGCCCGTGCATCCCACCATCCTGGTATCGCGCGGGCGCACCGAGATCATGTGAACACGCTGCTCAACGTCGTGCGAGTCACGACGCCGTTTCCCATCGGCCCATTCACTGAGACCATAGATACGGTCAGCCAGGCGCCGGTGAGGCTCGTCACCGCTGCCACTTGAGTCAAAGCGGCGGAAGTTTGAGCTTGACTGAATCAGGGTCGAAATACGGCGGGCGAGGCGGTAACTTTCCGGGTGACGCTTTCGTAATTCCGAAGTGAGAAGATTCGTGAGTTCGATCTGTCCAATTTCGCACTCGATTTCGTAGTCCGTCATCTCCGTTTCTAGATAATGCTCAAAACGGTTCTTGCTGAGGAGTTGAACAAAAAGTTCCTGTGTAAGGTCGGTGTAGGCCGTCGTTGCGCCTTCCTCCACCAATAAGCCGGCACTCCGCGAGGCCCTTACCAGAGGATGGTGAGAAACTATGCGGTGTAACTCAGACCACAGACGGTTTACATCCGAGGCCCGGAGGCTTTCGACCCACTTGCCACTCTTCGCCATCCGCTCCGCTGTCCGTTTTGCGCGGGCGGTTTGAGGCTCCGGCGTGACGGGGGCCAACTCAACTTGTTCTTCGACTTCGTGACTTAGAGATTTCACAAGGATTTTCTTTGCGTAACGGAGTTGAATGCGACTTCACCGGCGGGTACTGGTATGCGTAGGGTAGCCTTACAGGTCAGGCAATCTCAGCTTTGCAACGAGTTGAAGCTTTGTAGGAGATAGTTAGAGGTCTTAGAGAAAGTCTTGAACGTATGGGACTGTTATTGGCTAGTTACTGTGAGTTCGCCCGGGTTATCCTGAGAAAACAGGTGGGGCTGACTCTAGGTTGAGCGTCAAAGAGCAGGCGCTCTCTGACCTGACGGGGAGCATCTTAGCAACATTCACCCGAATGAGCAACATGTTTTTACATTTCCCGCAAGTTATTGATTACAGAACACAAAGCCAGGCGCACGGCCGCATAATCTTATGGAATCCGACAGCGATTAGCGATATTAGGTTCTTGAACAAGCAGGATGTCTAGTGGGGTTCGTTCTGGTTTGAGGCTGACCGCAAATTTGCCCCTTTTGCCCTTCTCAATCCTCAGCGGACTTCGTTCCTAAACTGATCAATCGACCTGGTGTATTAGGGGGCAAACCATGAAGGCCTCAAGGATTAAATCATTCACGAAAACACTGGCTTGCCCATCATCCAGTCTTCTACTCTCGTTTCAGTCGCAGGCGCTGGCTCCCGAGATCAATCTTTTGGTAAAGAATCACCTTGCTACTTGTGATTTTTGCTACTGCGAGATTCCTCTACTCGCGTTCCACAGACAACCGCTCAAAGGCGAATGTGGCCCCGCAGACTTGCCCATCAATTTGAAAATCTTAGCCGAGTCCGTCCTCGGACAATATAGGTAGGAAGGATCGTCTATTCTTTGAATGCCGATCCGAAGCCGATCAGGTCGTCTCAAACCTTACTCTACGAATAAAGCTCCTCAATCAAGCCACCGAATTTTTGATCGATGATACGTCGCTTCACCTTCAGCGTAGGCGTGAGCTCCCCGCGCTCGATCGTAAATTCGTCAGGCAGGAGTGCTATCCGCCGGATACGCTCATAGTCAGCGACTTCCCGCGTTAGAAGCGACACATCACTTTGTACCAGCTTAATGGCGGATGGAAACTGAGCAAGACCCGCGCGATCTGTGGGAAAGTCTTGACCGGACGCAGAAAGTGCCTGTCGCACGGCTTCCCATTCCGGCACGATCAATGCGGCCGGCTGTTTACGCCCGGCTCCGACAACCACTACCTGGCTAACAAATTCACTCTGCTTTAGGAGGCTTTCAATCTGTTGCGGGGCAATGTATTTGCCGTTTGAGAGTTTGAACAGATCCTTCTTGCGATCGGTAATGTAGAGATGTCCTTCCTTGTCTACGTGACCAACGTCTCCCGTGGCAAACCATTGGTCCTGCAAAACTGACGCGGTCTCCTCAGGATGACCATAATAGCCGCGCATCACGTTTGGCCCGCGCAAAAGGATCTCTCCATCCTCGGCGATGTTGACTTCTATTCCCTCAAATGGAAGACCAACCGAGCCGACCCGGTTGTTATCCGGACGATTTGCCGACACGATGCAAGTCTCGGTGGCGCCGTAGCCTTGGAGGATCGGGATACCGGCGGCGAGGAAAGCGTAAGACAAAGCCGGTGAGAGTGGCGCTCCGCCGGACACGAAATATCTCAACCGACCACCAACTCCTTCGCGCCATTTCGAAAACACCAGGCTGTCTGCCATCTTTTGTTGCAAAGATAGCGACGGACCAACGAATTTTCGTTTGTCCTTCGCTTCGGCGTACCGCTGACCGACACTCAACGAGCGTTCAAAAACTCGGCGCTTCCAGCCTTTTTGTGAAAAGCCTTTCTTCACGATACGGTGATAAACCCTTTCGAACAAACGCGGCACCGCAGTCATTACCGTGGGTCTGACTTCGCGTAAATTTTCGGCAACTTGATCAAACGAGGCTGTGTAGTAGACGGAGACGCCGCTGTAACAAAAGATGTAGAAACCGGTTCTTTCAAAGATGTGCGAAAGCGGAAGGACTGACAGAGCTATGTCCGCCGACGAGATGGGCAAGCCGCCGGCGATTGACTGAACGTTCGATACAAAGTTGGCATGCGTCAGCATTACGCCCTTCGGTTCGCCGGTCGTCCCGGACGTGTAAATTATCGTTGCCAGATCATCGGGCCTGATTGCCTTCAGGTAAGCCCCAAAGGCTGCCGGCTTATTTATTGCTCGCTCCTGGCCACTTTTTTCCAGCCCGGCGAGCGTCGTGGATCGCTCAACCGCGTCACCTGCAGGGTCGTCGAAAAAAATAATTTTCTCGAGAAAGTCCAGACCGGCCAGTGCCTCTTGCGCGTGCTTGAACAACTTTCTGTTTGAAACAAATATTGCACGGGTGCCGGAATCTGTGAGGATGTAGCGGATTTGATCGACTGCCTGCGTCGTGTAAATGGGTACGTTTATGGCGCCAAGACTAAGAATGGCAAGATCAGCAATTGACCATTCAGGCCGGTTCTCCGAAAGTAATGCGATTCTGTCTCCGGGTTTGATTCCAAGATCGGTAAGACCGAGAGCAACATTTCGCACGCGCTCTACAAAAGTCTCGGCCGAAATGTGGATCCAATCATTCCCGATTTTGTGGTTCAACGCGTCATGCTTTGCGTGCTTTAAAGCAGCCGTGAGACAGAGTGCCGGTACCGAAGAAGCTTTCGGATTCTCTTCCCCCTCGCTTGTTTGTAATTTTGCTGATGCGGTTGAAGCCAAGTTAGCACGCCTCCTGATGAAGATACCCGAGTACCTGGTCGAACCAAGTCATGCTCCGGGGTTCTCACTGAAGCTCGACATTAGCGAGGGCTCTGTAACGCTGAAGCAACACCCTTGCTTATCCGCGGGCTTCCTCAGCGGGTGTCTGCAGACTCCTGCGTGGCCGTTTTTTTCGACGAGAGTGCACATCCTCAACTCGTCCATTCATAGTTGCTAAGGCAGCGAGAACAAGGAACAGTAATGCATTTGCGGGCGTATGCAGCGTGAAATCGAAGAAGCTGTGAACCAGTACTGCAAAACATCCGGCCATGGCACCGGTAGCGACCCCGCGCCTGAAATCGTCACGCGAGTCTCGACGCGCAAATCCCATGCGAAATAGATTGACGACAAAGAAAAGTCCGATAGCGGCGCCAATCACTCCGCCATCCGACAGCACTTGAAGATAATCGTTATGCGCCTGTTCCAGGCGATACACTCCATTACGCGAATCGTAGCCGGTATAGACCACGCCGAAAGCGCCGAGCCCGGTGCCTACCCAGGGATGATTTTTTATAATATCGACTGTAACACTCCAAAAATGCGCGCGCCCGGTTGTCGGATCCTCAGTATTAACAGAGCCCACGAAGCGCGTCAGTGCGTCTTCGCCACCCAGCAATACCACCCCGCCAAATAACGCCACCACCAGGGCCAGCGCGAGGCCTGCTTTTATGGCGGCACTCTTGATACGTGGTTGACGTTTTTCAGATCCTTTCTTGTGATGGCGCCTTCGCAGGCCCATGGTTGCCACCAAAAACAGCAATTCCGCGAGCAGACTAATAATACCGCCGCGAGAATTCGTCATAACCAGCGCTACAGCCATCAACCCGGCCGCAAACATATAGATAAATTTCTTTTCTTTCTCAATTGCACCTGTGAAGACAAGTCCGAGCGGAAGCGCCAGCGCCAACTCCATGTAACCCGCGAAGTGATGGCGGTTGATGAATGGCCCAAAGGCCTGGCTCTGCGGCATTTCGCGAATCCAATAAACCTTGTCAGGACTGGTGAACGACTGCGTCAGTCCGAAGATGGCCAGAAAAAAACCAAAAACAGCGATCGTCCGCACCAGTAACCGCAGACGCTTAGGCGTGTCTGTGAAAACGAGTACGGCCGCGAAGTAGATCAGCAAGGCCACCACCTGGACGAGAATGAATCGGGTCGAGTAGGGGTCAAATGACAGGCTGCTGACCAGGGGGATCGAGTGGGTGCCGACGTCAGGCGGCTGCCGCAACGGCAAAAGCTGCAACCCGCCCAGCAAAAACATTCCCAGAAGTGACAACTGCAAAACATTTCGGCTGATACGAAATGTGCCGAGCTTCCAACTATCAATCAGCCACAGAATGGCGATGGTCACAGCGCCGAGAAAGAAAAGCGCAAGAGCCCAGTAGTGCACCGTACCGTAGGCCAGCGCGGAAAGAATAATTGCCAAACATACGATTAGGAATGCGAAGCGGCTCGCAAGCGTGTGCTTGATGCGATAAGTAATATATCCGGCGGCCGGCCGCAATGCCGGCGCCGGCGCCTCCTTAACAGCAACGGCGCTACTGTCGGGGTTTAAGATCGAAGTCGTCATACCAGACAGTTCCAAAGATTGGGCACACCGGACTATCGGAGCAGGAATTCCGCACCAACTTCACCTTCACTGCTTCAGTCTTGTCTCCTGTTTTGAACGACAGCGCAACGCGTTGCCAATTACTAGTACCGCTGGGGGCCGCGGCGCCCGCCAGTCCCGCATCGTTAGCCGGATCAACAATCTGAATCACCGGCGTTTCCGCGCTCTCGAGCCGCTCGGTCTTCAGATAACATTCAAATTCATAATCAGTGTTGGGTTTCACCGCCACCAGCTGCGACACATTGATAGTGTCGATATGTGAACGAACCTGAAAATACAGGCGCAAGCTACGCGATCCGCTGTGACCTTGGCCGGCGTCAATTCCGATTTGCACTTGCGAGTTCGACTGCACTTGCCAGCCGAAAACCGCGCCTGGTCCATGCGCCAGATTGTCCTCAAACCCACGATCGAGAATGTGACCTAATGAAGCCTGGTACGCGGGTCCCGGCGCCACCTCGTTCCAAATATTCAGGGCCTGATGATACCGCTGAGCTCCGACAAGACTGGTGATTATCGGCTCCGAGGCTTGGCGATTGGCTCTCTTTTCGGCAACCGTCAGGCTATCCCAAAGACGCAGCCCTTCGTCGTAACGTCCACGGCCTACCAGGTACCTCGAAAACTCAGCACGTACGGTTGGCGTGTTACCGACCGCCGCTTTCAGTTCCTCGAAGTCGTCCTTGTGCAATTGCCAAGCTAGATTGAACAGTTGCGAAAAAAATTGACCATTCGCTTCGCTGCCCCGCCGCAGTTCCGCAAAGCCCTCCTGATAACGGTCAGTTCGCACCAGCAGATTTCCCAGATACCAACGCGGCTCTGCATACGACGGCGCCAGCCTTACCGCCTCGCGCAGCGCTCTTTCTGCTTTCTCAAACTCCCCCGCCTGCTCCAGGGCCCCGCCGAATTCCATCCATAGTCTGTAATCGTTTGGCGATAAACTAGCAGCCTTTTCGTACTCAGCTACCACCAAACCGATTTGATCGGGAGGAAGTTCGGACTGTACGAAGTAGCCCAATCTCCAGTGGGGCAAAGGATCGTTAGGCGCCAGGCGGACTGCAAGCTGGGCTGTTTCCAGACGATACTCTTCAGGATGGAAATACTCTGCAATGGTATTCCCCAAATACCAACGAACCACAAACCACGAGGCAAACAATGACAGCAGCACCATCAGCGTCATTGTCGCTTTCAATGGTGCGGTGGCCTTGAACTCTATTAATTGATCAGGCATATCGGTGCTAGCCCAGGTCCTCAATTGTAATGCGCATGCGCTTAACCAGAATGTCCTGCGATCGGCAAAATTCCAAAATCTCCTGCAACCGCGTTTCAGACATTCGCGAACTCGAGATCAATACTTCGTCCACTTCCTGTTGCCGGCAAACTGACGTCAAGTCACCATTGCCTGCATAAACTTTCAGACCATGAATCAATTTGCCGCTCTTTGCCGGATCGTCGTCAACAAAACCGACGGGTGAATATTTCAGGCCGCGATTATTCAGCAATTCCCTAAGCAGCAACTCGCCGCCATCACCTGCACCGTAAATCAAGACTCGTCTGCCTTCGGCGCTCTGCGCTATCGGAATTACCTGGCGGAACACGCGAAAAGCCATGCGACTACCGGCGAGAAACATGAACATCAGCACGCCATCAATAAGGAAGACCGTTCGCGAAAACCCCTCGAAACGAAACGCGAAAAGTACTGCAATAACACTCAATACGGAGCTGAGCACTACGGCTTTCGCGAAAACGATCAAATCGTCCAGCCCGGTATAGCGCCAAATGCCGCGATAAACGCCCATCACCAAAAACGCTGCCATCTTAACGAAAACGAGCACCGGCAGCGTCCGCAGGAAGAGTTTCCAGGCTCCGCTCCCGGAAAGCGCTCCAAACTTGACGGCGTAGGCAGACCAGTATGCGAGGAGTATTAGAATCACATCCAGCAAAACTTCGAAGATGCGTCGTTTGTATGAGAGATCAATCAGGAACGCGTAGAGAGAATTATTGCCCGCCGCTAAAGCCTCTTCGGTTTCATCATAGACTTTGACGCCCGCCAGGTAGACCCCGAGCAGCGTCAGGACGACAGTGAACCCGGCAATTGCTGCCAGGCTCACGTCGAGCTTTACCTGCTGGACCAGCAACGCGAGCACACCGGAGAGCGCCGCCAAACCATAAAGCAACCACACCGCGTGTCGTTCGGATGTGCCCAGCGCAACCAGCCGGTGCGAAGTGTGATCACGGCCGCCCTGCGACGCCGAACGACCCGAGAGCTTGCGCAAAATCGTCACGAACGTCGTGTCGAAGATCGGTATGAACAGAACCAGGATTGGAACTGCGAGCACAGGCAGCAAGCTTCGCGAACGACCGCCCGAGACGTTTACCAGCGCCGCACTTGCCAGAAAGAACCCGATAAACATCGAGCCGCAGTCGCCCATGAAGATGGACGCGGGACTGGAGTTGTAAACCAGAAAGCCAAGCAGCGCTCCGGCAAAACTAAGCAGTAGTAACGCCTCGGTGAAGTGGCCGCTGGAAAGAAAGCTCAGCGCCAAAAAGCCTGATGCAAGGGTCGCAATACCTGCTGCCAACCCGTCCATATTGTCGAGCAGGTTTACAGCATTGGTAATGCCAATCAACCAAAAAATAGTGAGGGCCACATTCAATGCCGAGTAACTGGTCCACGGCAGAGTAAGGCCGTAATAGACAATGAAGGCAGACCCCATAACCTGGCCGATGAGTTTCTGGTAGGGTTTGGTATGTACAAGATCATCCACCAGGCCCACCAGAAAAAGAAAAGTAGAGGCGCCAATTACCACGTCGACAAACGAGCCGGGAAAGTGTCCCCAGGTCTGGCCGGTACCGGGTCGAATGAAAATAAGATAACTGATAACTACGGCCAGCCAGATGGCGACTCCGCCAAACATAGCCGTTGGCTTCTTGTGCCAGCGATCGGTCTTGGGCTTGGCTATCATGCCGTAGCGGCGCGCGACTAATTGCACGAGCGGCGTTAGACCGAGCGCCAATATTGCTGACGCGGCTACAGCCAGAAAGTTGGACGAGTTAAAAGGCATACTCCGAAGCGAGACTGGGAAACTCGTGGACTGGTTAGTGTAAGAGGAAAACTAATCGATAAGCTGATTCAGATCAAGCGGCGGACTCACAAAACGGAACTTTGGGCATGACGAATTGTTATCGCAATTGACAGACCAAAAGGGTGGGACGATACTCCGAGGGTGCGGCGAGTCATACTCTTGACAACTTGTCCATCTCTCAGCGCAGGTCCGTATAAATGGCCGCTTAAAGAAATGGAACCTCCTGGCTATTACAATGAATCCTACTCCACTGAACATTACAATCGCTTACTCAAGATTTTTAGCAAGGATATAAAGGGGCCAGCAAACCTCGAGCTGATAGGCGATAGTCCGTGCACGCTAGGCATCGAGCGAACTTCCGCGGCCGCGATGAAAACTGATGACCGTTTCCAATATTCCCTCGAGGGTCATCTCGGGTTTGAAGCCGACGAGCTCATTGATCTTGGAGGTGTCGGGCACACGCCGCGGCATGTCTTCGAAGCCTTCCTCGTACGCCTCAGCATAAGGCACGAAGACAATCTCAGAATTCGAACGAGTCAACTGCCTAACTTTCTCCGCCAGATCGCGGATCGAGATCTCCTCGGTCGAGCCGATATTGAAAACCTGGCCGACCGAGTCTGCGGTGTCCATTAACTTGATCAAAGCGCCGATTACGTCTCCGACGTAACCAAAGCAGCGTGTCTGTTCACCATTGCCATAAACCGTGATAGGCCGACCGGCAAGGGCCTGCTTAACAAAAGTGGGAATGACCATCCCATAGCGACCGGTTTGCCGTGGGCCTACGGTATTGAAAAGTCGAACGATTGTGGCCGGCAGTTTTTTCTCACGCCAGTAAGCCAGCGCCAAAAATTCGTCAATCGCTTTCGAACACGCGTAGCTCCAACGGCCTTTGGTGGTTGCGCCCATTACCAGATTGCCGTCTTCGCGAAAGGGAACGTCGGTGCTCAAACCATACACTTCTGACGTCGACGCGATCAGCACTCGCTTCTGTTTCTTGTTGGCAAGGGCCAACACTACCTCAGTGCCGCGCACGTTGGTTTCAATCGTGCGCACCGGACTCTCAACAATCAGCTTCACACCCACAGCCGCTGCCAGGTGAAAAACAATGTCGCACTGATCCACAAGTTCGGCAGTCACCGGCTGATTGTGGACGGAGTCAATCGTGTAATGAAAACGCGGATTATTCTTGAGATGCCGAATGTTTTCGATAGTGCCCGTTGATAGATCATCAATCACCAACACTTCGTCGCCGCGTTGTAAATAGGCATCGGCGAGATGAGATCCAATAAAGCCGGCGCCACCTGTTATGAGTACACGCAATATTTTGCGCTCCTTTGTCGATAGACTTTCTTCATTGCTGACCAAGTATTTCTTGCTAGCAATGTTCTAATTAACCTAAGAGCGGCGGCAAGCCCGCCTTCCTCACCTCGAGACTGCAATCATCTGCTTTCAAGCGCTTGCTTGAAAGCCTTCATTGTAATTTCACGCTCAAGCTTAATCAGCTCGTGGTCAGGAAGGCGGCTTGCCCCCGCTCTTCTGCTGCGCACTACTCAACA
>DATLBQ010000263.1:0-2949 GCA_035526805.1 Pyrinomonadaceae bacterium | reverse complement strand
GGATTGGATGGGAAAATGATGGTGACGAATTTCACCGCGACGGGTTATTCGGCGACGGAGGGTGTCGACTTCACCGTGCCGCAAGGGTTGTCAGCGACGTGGGAAGCGGGTGAGGGAGGAGTGAAGATGATTTCGATTCCGTTGGTGGCGCATCCGGAGGCGCTGACGAATCGGTTTTTCATGATGTCAGCGGATACGCAGGTGGAAGGGGCGTTGCAACCGGTGCGGGTGGATTTGAGATTCGGGATGATGATTCTCCCAAGGAACACTGACGCATTTCTGGCTTATCGGCGGCCAACGTTGGTGAATGGGAAGTTGGAAATGGAAGCGCTGGGCGTTCAGGGGACAACGATCGAGTTGCTGAAAGCGCCGACGGTGGATGGGCCATGGACGGTGGCGGCGGAGAGCGGCGGAGTGGACGGATTGTTCCCGTTCGAGGCAGACGTGAACGCTGGCGCAAAGGCGGAGTTTTTTCAGTTTCGCCAGAAGCCTTGATCTCGTTGGCGGTGGTTGTTGACCCTAGAGCTACGGACGAGTTGATCGGATAAGATGACAACAATAGACTCTCGACGCCGGATAGGTCGTTCCATCGCATTGCCCGGAGCTTTTCTGAAATGGGTATTTGTTGGTATTTTAGCCCTCCAAACGGCAATGGGGGCGCCGCGAAAGCTCATCTGGACTGGGTGGGACATACCAACGCCTGCAATGTTTCGAACCAACATTGCAGACTTCGAGAAACTAGCGGTCTTCGATGGATCCGGGATCATACCGACGCGACACACGTCAAGCGGCCCCATCGAACTTGCTTCAGAAGTTTTCACCAACGCGCATTGGAATTGGGACGAATTTGAAAAATCAGTCAGCGACCTCCGCAGCGCGAAGGTTGTTCGCTGCACGAACAACTTCCTTCTGGTGACCGCCAATCCTGGAAACGTTGATTGGTTTAATGACGAGGGATGGGCCGAAATTACGACACACTGGATGCTTCTAGCACGTCTCGCTCGGAAGGGTGGACTGTCGGGGCTCATCTTCGACCCAGAACCATATCGCAAACCCTGGTCGCAATTCCTCTACTCCAATAACAATGCGGGGACAAATTCGTTTGTTCAAACGCAGATCAAAGCACGCGAAAGAGGCCGTCAGGTGATGAGAGCGATCACGACGGAATACCCAAACATGACGGTGTTCGCTTATCGTTTGTTCTCAGATTTGTTTCGACTACCTGATAGTGGGAAGCAGATTTCGGCGCTCCAAACAGACCGTTTCGGTTTGTTGCCGGCGTTTATTAACGGATGGTGTGATACCATGCCGCCAACGATTACGCTTGTTGACGGAAATGAAGCAGCTTTCCGATACACAAAAACGCACCAGTATTCCGCTGCGTTTACAAAGCTCAAAACGCGGAGCCCGTTGTTCCTTTCCGAAGAAAACAGAGAAAAGCTGCGAAGCCAAATGCTGGTAAGCCACGGAATCTATCTCGACATCCTGCTTCCTGGATACGAGGCGCCAATTGACCTGGAGGGGATTTCTCCCGCGAATCATGTTGTTACTTTTGCTTCCGCCGCGCTCGATGCATCTGACGGCTTCGTCTGGGTTTACGGAGAGAAAGGCACATTTTGGAACACCACGAAAAGCCCAACCTGGACTAATAAGTTCGCAGGGATTCAAACTGCATTGCTCATCGCCAAGGAACCGAATGAATACGCAAAGAAATTTATAGCGGCAGCAAAATCGGAAATGAACCTCTTCGGAGGCCGTCCTTTCAATGACACAGAATGGGCCAAATGGCAGGAACGCGGGTCAACCGGCCGCGTCGGTTTTACGAACGGTGTGGTGACCTTCACCGGAACCCAAAATGGCACTATCGGCAAAGCCACTAAAGTCAGGCCTGGCGAGGCGTTCATTGTATCCGTGCAAGCGAAACATTCAGGCCTCTGCGCCGCCGGACTGATTATAAACTGGAGAGCCCGCGGACACTTCGTTGCACAAAGCGAGGTTCTGGAGCTCACAGGCGAGGGCGGAGAAGCGGAGAACGGCTGGCGCACGGTAAGTGGATTTGTCACTGTCCCTCCAGATGCTGATGAAATGCTGTTCCTTTGTTTCGCGCGGGGAGAAGCATCGCTCGCAACTGAAGCGTCTTTCAAAGATCCTTTTCTAACGCGCTTGAGCGACTGACGAAGAATGTCAGCTCACCAAAACCAGACATAGTAAAACATTTCGTTAACTGACTCTGATTCGGCCGTCGGTTTCGTCCGTTCCCAGTACTCTACTTGTAGCCGCCATGTTCACCCGCGCGCAACTCGCTCGACTGTGGAAGGCTAATTCGGCTTTTGCGCTGGCGGCGGGGTCGGGAATGATTGCGCCCGCCATTGGTCTGGTGACGGCCCCCATTTTGACCCGACTTTATTCCCCCACGGAGTTCGGCGTGTTAGGCTCTTTTGCGGCAATCTTGGCGAGCACCCTATCTCTCGCGAATCTTCGTTATGAAGTAACGGTGCCGTTGCCGAAGGAGGAGGCGGAGGCGTATTCACTGGCGCGCGCGGCGATGAAGATCGGGTTGGGCGCGAGTTTAGCGATCACGATTTTGGTGATGGCGATCGCGCCTCTGATTTTCAAAGCGGACGTGGTCGAGAGTTTGTGGCGTTTTTGGTGGTGGCTGCCTCTGGCTCTGGTTTTGGCATCGATTACGCAGGTGTTGACGCAGTTTGCGATTCGACGGGGCGCATTTGGCGAGCTGGCTTCCGCCCGCCTCGCGCAAGGGTTGACGGGGCCTGCTGTGCAAATCGGATTGGGCGCGGCCGGGCTGGGCGTGGTTGGTTTGTTGGTCGGGCAGGCCGCGTCGCAGAGCGGCGGGTTGATTCGATTGTGGCGGTCGTTTCGGTCGGTGGGTGAAACGGTTGCGCGAGTTCCGCCGGCGAAGGAGTTGTTAAAGCGATATGAACGCTTTCC
>DATLBQ010000262.1:0-4232 GCA_035526805.1 Pyrinomonadaceae bacterium | reverse complement strand
GCGCTACAACGGCCTGCGCTTTGACGGCAAGCTGACCTTCACGAAATTGACGGATGTTTATCACGCAGCCGTCAAGCATGATGAAGACCAGCCGGCGCACCTACACGTGCTGGACACGAACATCTGCTCAACGCGCTGCGCGGAAGAGTACGGCAATCCCTGCCAGCGCTTCTGTCCGGCAGCGGTTTACGAGATGGTTGACGATGGAGCCGGCGGGCGGAAGTTGCAGATTAACTTTTCAAACTGCGTTCACTGCAAGACCTGCGACATTATGGATCCGTATCAGATTATCAACTGGGTAACGCCGGAAGGTGGCGGCGGACCGGATTACAAGGGGATGTAAAGAGCAGTGGCCGTCGGTCTGTGATCAGAAATGATAGTGCTGGTTTTCAGGGATTCGCATAATCTAAAATCTGACCACTGACCACTGACCACTGACCACTGTTTCCCTACTCTTCCTCGCCATCAGTTGTCACGGTAAAGTTCACCCGACCACGCATCACTTCTTCCAAAGCAATACGAGTGTTCTTATGTTTTAGCGTGTCGATGTCGATGCGGGGTCTGGCGCCGCGTTGTAGTTGTTTGCTTCGTTTGGCGGCAAGAATAATCAAGCGGTATTTGGAATCGACCTCCGGCCCGATGGCATCTTCCATTGTCTCCTCAGTTGGTTCTATTGACGACATTATGTTTGTTGCTCCTCACATTGGTTAAAAAAAATTAAGATAAATTGTTTCGCATAAACGCTAACCGGCCTGCGAATCCGGTGTGTCATCGGCAGTAAACGCTTCGACTACGCGCTTTACCTGCGCTTCCTGCCGGCTCAAGCGGGCCCTTTCCGCATGCACTATCGCAGCCATTTGATTTGCCGCACGATCGAGCTTGTCGTTCAGGATCACGTATTGAAAAGCCGAATAGTCTTTCAACTCCGTCGGCGCGTTGCGTAAACGCAGCAAGAGTTCCTCTGGAGAATCCGTTCCCCGCGATTGCAACCGTTCCTTTAGAATTTTAAAAGACGGCGGCAGGATAAAAATACTAACCGAATCCGTAATCAACGTCCGAACACTTTCTGCGCCCTGGACGTCGACTTCCAAAATGATGTCCCGGCCTTCAGCAATCTCGCGCGCCACCTGGTCCCTGGCCGTCCCGTAGAGTTTGCTATGGACCTGCGCCCATTCAAGAAACTCACCGGCAGCCACCATCTGTTCGAATTTTTCGGGCGTGACGAAAAAATATTCCCGTCCATTCTCCTCGCCGTTCCGCGGCGCCCGAGTGGTGAAGGAAACAGAATAGCTAAGATTCGGCACCTGCTTCAACACGCGTTGAATCAAGGTACCCTTGCCGCCGCCCGAAGGAGAGCTGACAACAAACAGGATGCCGCGCCCTTCGTTTGTTTCTGTCGCAAGTTTATCTGGCAAACCTGCCTCGACAATTTCACTCGACATTCTGGACCTGTTCGCGAATCTTCTCCACTTCGGCTTTGATCGAAAGCGCGGCTTCTTTAATAACCAGATCGGTTGACTTGGACAAGGTCGTGTTAGCTTCGCGATTGAGTTCCTGTAACAAGAAATCCAGCATCTTGCCGGTCTCGCCGGGAGAGTTCAAGGCTTCGCGAAACTGCGTCAGATGACTTCGCAGCCTAACCATCTCTTCGCTCACGTCGCTGCGGTCAGAAAGATAAGCAACCTCCTGGGCCAATCGTCCCGGATCGAGTTCAACTAACTGGCCGTTGCGACTCAACAGCTCGCCAATACGTTTTTGCAATCGTGCGCGATACGCGTCAACTAATCCAGCCGCGGCGTTTTCAATCGTGGGAACAAGCGAGTCGATGCGTTCGATTCGATCCGCCATCTCCTTGCGAAGCGCTTCCCCCTCTTGCGCGCGCATTCGCTCGAGTTGATCCAGCGCCTCCGCCAGGGCTTTCTCAATGCCAGCCACCAGTTCATCACTCAACCCGTCGCGTGCCGGTTGCAAGGCGCCCGGCAGACGCGCAAGCACGTTGATGTCGAGTTCACCACCGATACTAAATTCCTGCTGCATTTCGCGCAGAGCGTTTACATACCCGGCGATTAAAGGACGGTTTATCTCGTAAGCCGTCTGTGCCGTCTTTTCGAAATTGACAGTTACGTCAACTCGTCCACGCGATAGGCGCGAACCGACCTGCCGCTTTATCACCGGTTCGAGTGACGATAATTCGCCGCTGAGACGGAGATGCACATCCAGAAAGCGGTTGTTAACAGTCTTCAAGTCAACAGACACGGAGAAGTGTTCGCCATCTGCCGATCCGCGTCCATAGCCGGTCATTGATTTCATAATAAACTCTGAGAACTTGGTGCGTTGAACTTTGGACTTTGGTCTTTGGTATTTGGTATTTGGTATTTGGTATTTGGTATTTGGTATTTGGAGTCCGGCAATCTCCACAAGGGGTCAAATGGTTTCAAAAGATCACTGACAAAGACCAAAGACCAAAGACCAAAGCCCAATTCGACCATCAAGTAACGATCACTTCTTCCTCCTCATCCGCAAACTGCAGCTCATACAGACGTCTATACTGGCCGCCCCTGGCTAACAATTCCGAATGACTTCCAGTCTCAATTATTCTGCCGCTTTCCATCACCACAATTGTGTCGGCACGGCGGATCGTTGAAAGCCGATGCGCAATCACAACTGTGGTGCGGTTGCGCACGAGGTTCGCGATTGCCTGTTGAACGAACCGTTCCGATTCCGCATCCAAAGCGGAAGTGGCCTCATCAAGAATCAGAACTGGCGCGTCGACCAGCAACGAGCGCGCGATTGCCAGCCTTTGTCGCTGACCACCGGATAAAAATATGCCACGTTCGCCGACGATAGTTTCATACTTCTGCGGCAGCTCCATAATGAAGTCGTGCGCAAAAGCCACCCGGGCCGCCTCCTCGATCTCTGCCTGCGTGGCATCGGGCTTACCGTACGCAATATTGTGGCGTACCGTGTCGTTAAAGAGCACCGTCTCCTGAGTGACTAAGGCGATTTGCCCGCGCAGACTCGACAATTTCGCATCTCGAAGATCTACGCCATCCCAAAATACCCCGCCCGATACGGGGTCGTGAAAGCGTGGCAAAAGCTTGGTCAGGGTAGACTTGCCGCCGCCGGATTCACCCACCAGCGCCACCATTGAGCCGGAGGGAATCGTCAGGCTTACCTCGCGGAGCACCGATCGCTCTTCGTTCGCATAGCCAAAAGAGACATTCTTCAACTCAATAGCTCCGACCAGCGGCTGAAGCTCCCGAGCGTCTTTCTTTTCCGGCAGCTCGGCATGCTCGTCCATGATTTCCCAGACGTGATGGGCCGCTGCCAATGCCTGTTCCATGCTGTTTTGCAGACGCGACAGTTTTCGCATCGGGTCATAACTGCGAAACAGGAAAAATAGAAAAGTCACGAATTGGGCTGCATTCATGCGGCCAGAGACGATTTCACGCTGACCAAAGAACAGCAGAAAAACGATGAAGATGACACCAATCATTTCAATCGCCGGAGGCGCAAAGCCGGCGATTCTTGCGGTGCGCAGATTCGCCCGAACGATTCGCTGGGCCACAGCAGTGAAGCGAGACGACTCGCGCGTCTCGGCGCGATAGGCCTTAACGATGGTCTGGTTTGATAATGCTTCCTGGGCCGTGTCTGTCAATTGTTGATTGCCTTCGAAACTTTCGCGAGAGAGGTTTCGCAGGGAAGTGCCAAAGCGAGCAGTCAGAAAAGCAACCAGCGGCGCGATCACCAGCGAACCCAGCGTCAGTCGCCAACTGTAGTAGAAGGACGCCGACAAAAAAGCTATCAAGGTAAAACTCTCGCGCAGCATGTCTCGTAGTGTGCTGGTTACCGAGACCTCGATCGCTGCCGCGCTGGTCACCAAACGAGACACCAGGTAATTCGAGCGATGACGTTCAAAAAAACTTGCCGCCTGGTTCAGCAGGTGACTGTACAGATCCTGGCGCAGCTTGAGAACGGCAGACTGTCCTATGCGCGCCATCAGGAAAGTGGAAAAGTATTCGGCCACTCCCTTTGCTAGAGTAAAAGCTATCAGCAGGAGCGAGATCGTTTTCCAGGCGGCCATGCCGGAATCCGGAATCAGATGTTGCAGGCCAAACAGAGTTTCCGTCCGTTGTCCGCTGCCTTTAGTAAGCGCCTGATCGAAGATGGGGACGATTAGGGAACCGATCGCGATTTCCAGCAGGCCCACAAGAAACATCGCAAACGTGGCC
>DATLBQ010000261.1:0-3797 GCA_035526805.1 Pyrinomonadaceae bacterium | reverse complement strand
AGCTTAGCGGTTGGCACGCCTCCGATGATCAAGGGAGCAGAGAACTATGCACAGGTCTGATCGCCGCACCGATTGGAAAGATGTTCGCGATGCCCGTGGAGCCGCCTGAGTGCGCGAGAGCAACCTTCATTTGGTTTTGATCCCGGCAGGGTTCGCGATACTATTCTGGGTGCCACTGAATTTTCTTGGTGACTTGTACACAGCGCTCGCAGGCACGGTCGGTACACTCGTCCTCGGCGCTGGAATTATTTCGGGAATCTTGCATTACAGAAGCAAGTATCCCCCGGCGGTAAAATGGATTCTGATCAGCGCTACAGTATCTGTCGCCGCAGGCGTCGTTTTCTTGTTGATAAACCGTGCTTTTGATTCGCCGAACACCTCTTTGATAGAAAAAAGCACGCAAATCCAATTGCTCGTCGACAAGGTTGAAAGGGATGGAATCTCCGCTCGGATAATAATTCGTAATCAGTCCTCGTCGGCTTTGACGGTCTGGAGTTTGAAAGCGGTAACAACTGACGACGGGGCCCAGGATCCACGCGCCCGCGACGTGGCCCCTAATACCGAAACTCAGTTGTTACTGAGTCCAGGATTACTCGTAGACAACAAAAAGGTGGCTCTATATTTCTATTATACTTTTGAAAATGCCGCTCCGATGCGCGCATACGCCGAATTTCTGCTTCCACCATCTTTGACCGCAGGCAGCGTTTACTATCCTTCGGTTTGTTGTGAGAGCGAAGGAAAGCCTGAAATCGAGTTCGATCCAGCTTTTCAGCTCACCAAAGAGTTTGGGCATAGTGAGATGATTTTGTCTGAGAAAAATCCAGACGGATCATTTGCTGACTTTTCGTTAGGACCACCAGACAGGCAATTTCATTTTGGCCCAAGTGCAGAGGGGGTTTCCTTCGGTGTAGCGTACAATGGTCAATTGAAGGTCCTCCTAGGTGAACTGAATGAGAGTGCTGATGGTCGCCACCAAATCCACATCGGTTGGACTAAAGGGGCGCATGAGCTCGCCATCGACGGACGGTTGTGGGTATACGACTCATCGGCGGCTGAACCGATTAGAGAGTTTGCCCCGGGCACATGGACACTGCACCAATTACGCAAACCAGCGACGCCCAGTGAAGCTGCGCCGGCGCCAATATGATCGGCGCCGGAAGGCTCAGGCGAAAGCCGGCGGTGCCGGTGGATCTGCCGCGGCGCGTCACCAAATCGTGGGAGGTTGCGATCCTCGTGCTAATCACTACCGCAAACCATTTCCGTCCATAAGCATTTAGCCGATCAAGTATCACGCAGAAATCGGGGAAGCCCCCGCTCGCGACAAGGTTGAATCATTCAACGATTCAATTCTCGGCTGCCGTAACGGCGTCTTCCCGGCTGCGAAGGATCAGGTTAGCGAATCGGCTGAGGCCAGTAACTATTTCTCCGAAAGTGCGTTAAGCATGATGGTTCTGAACTCAGTAGTTGACCTTGTATGCGAAACGGACTTTTCCGCCACGAGGCGGATGCATGTCGTCGAGATGCATTGAAGTTTAAGGGGCGGCCAGACGGGGCCTTCCTTCTCAGATTGGCGTCCTCCTTTGATGAATTAGCTTTACAGCACCAGTGCTGCCCCAGCGAGCCTGAAACTGGTTCACGGAAACTGGATTCTTAGTCACGCATTGTATGGCGTTGAGCGTGATTCGAAATCGACGTTTGAGGGAGGCTGCTTCGGTCGATCGACAGTGGTGATTTTCGGACGATGAAATTACGAGAAGATCGTCACATGGTAGCTATTCCGGCGACCGTTGAAGCGCCAAGGTGGATCGGGTAATGAAGGTTCAGCCCGCGCCTCGCTCCAAACGACTGGAAATAGAGTTTGTTGATAGCTTTGCCGAGACTGTCGGGGTCGTTGATCACGATCACCCCCGCGTTTGACCGCCTCGCGCCCGAACAGAATCAACCACAACGGGCAGGTACAACAAAAACCGCGTTTTATTCCGGTCCGTCACAAGCCTGTGTAGCTCGTGACAAGAATTTACGGCGTCCAACTCACAGTTTTCGACCGCACCATTGCGGACATAATTGGCATTCGGATAAAGGCCGGGACATGCCCCGCAGACCATCGTTAAGGGAGCGGCTCCCCGAGGCCACGCTCGAGAAGCTTTATAATCAGTCAGGCCTATCCACTGTGCAGATTGCGTCGCGTTATGGGTCGAGCGGTTCGATGGTTCTGAACTTGATGAAAGAGTATGGCATTCCAAGGCGCTCAAGAGGGGCTGGTAAAACCTAAGAGCTAACGTCCACCGTCACGCCGGCAACGGTGGTACGGAATGTCGGCTATCCACAAAAGCGGGCATGTGGCAACGTCGTGTCGGTGGCTGGCTCGCTCAAGTGCGAAGAGTGCCTGATGAAGTCCAATACAGAAAAGTGGTCGCGCACTAGGACCAATTGGTGGATCTAAAGGCAGTCGCACTCCGCCATTAAAGTTAGATGGGAAACAGACGTACGATTAGCCAAACCGCTTCAGTGCTGGGAACCTTCTGTGGGATTTTGCTTCGATCGGCGGCGGCAATTCCGACTGCTGCGCGTCAACTTTTGGGATGGGGGGACCTGAAGACTTGGCAAGCGGTAGCTCGACTTGAGCACCCTCTCCGTTATGGCGTTTGCTAATCCATAGGAGGTACAGGAACAGCACGATTCCCGGCGTGATCCACGCGGCAATAATGATCAGGAATCTCAGCATGATATTGGTCCTTTGAGGAATCCATATCAGGCTGCTTGTTTCGTCAAAGTGAAGCTCTCATTCATGCTATGTTTCAGACTGAGACGGTCCGGACAAATCACCTCGGTCGCAGCGTCATAGATTACGCTTGAGGCATGTAACGTAATGCAGCTTGCGGCTCGTGCATTGCGCTGTCTGTCTACGTTTAGGTTTGTCACGCATTCGATAGGGCTAGATGTGGTGCAGGCGATATTCACGCCGCCACGCGAAACACCGGTTTCAAGGCGAGCCAATCGTTGCCGCACTCTAAGCTCGACACACCTCCTATCTAACTCCCAACCTTACCAACACCTGAGCCGCAACGCGCTCAGCGTCGGCAAGAGTGTTTGCGGTGTGGAGATCTGCGCTGCGCGCGGTCCAGCGAGCGATAAAATTGCCGAGCTTGCCGTAACTGTTGTCGAGCGCGACATGGGGGATGCCCAGCAGCGTGCACATGATATGTCCGTGCAGTCGATCAGTGATCACCACGCGGCCCGCGCTAAGCAAGCGACAGCCGCGGCGGATGCGGTGCCATGCGACGCGATCATATCCGGCCAGTCGCGTCGAACCGCGCCCGGTCCTCAGGCTTGCCAGCCGCGCCCGCAGCCGCATCACGCGCAACGCCATGCGCCGTTCGCGTAACCAATCCACCGCGTCGGCCGCAGTCAGGCCGGCAGACTGGGCGGAACTGCGCTCGAGGTCGGTGCGAAGCAGCCGCACGATGTCGGTTGACGGAAGCGTCCGATCGAGTGCGCGAAGGTAGAAGGCCAAATCGGGGCATTCGATCACCGGGCACGCGTAATGGGTGTTCGCGAAGTGTGCTGACGGTTTGTCGCGAACCATCATCGTGAACTGACCGTGGCCCTCGATCGCCGCGCTCGTCGCGCCATTGCTCTGCAGGTCGGCAAAATGAATCGACTGCGGCAACTGGATGACGCGGCGCCCCTTGAATGCTTGCAGCACATCAATCCGGTGCTGCTGGTGTGCAGGCCAGATGGTTCCGAAATTGCCTCCGCCATGCAGGTAGACGTCCCCCTCGTGAACCTGCCGTTCG
>DATLBQ010000260.1:0-7500 GCA_035526805.1 Pyrinomonadaceae bacterium | reverse complement strand
AACGGCATCATGATGGCTAGGGCGCCGATGTTTTTGATCCCCATGGAAAGCAGCATCACAGCTCCCGCAAAGACTGGAATCTGCAGGCGCGGATGGCTGAGGCGTCCGATGATGGGAGCGAAAGCACGTTCGATCAACCCCGAGCGTGCGATTGCCGCGCTGAGAACCAGTACCGAGGCAATAATCCATATCAGGTCATTGCTGAAACCTGAGAACATCTCCTTCTGGGGAATAACTCCAGTCAGGACGCCGGCCACCAGTGCCAGAATCGCCACCAAGTCGTAGCGCAACTTGCCCCAGATGAAGAGGAGAACGGCTCCGCCCATCAGCGCGAAAGCCATCGCTTGCTGGAGAGTCATGTAATCCCTGAGGGTTTGTCGCCAGTAACTGGCTCGTTCGGTAAGGGCGGAGTGTTGGCCGGCCACTGCGGCTCAGTGCGCACCATCGCTGCCTGACGGTTGACAGGATGCAGTATCTGTTCCTGGTCTAGCGCATCTTTAACGGATTTTTGCAGCGACGGCAGCGCGCGCCAGTAGTCATTGCTAGGCACGAAAGCGCGCGCAAACATCACAACGGCATATTCCTGCAGCTCAAGTACACCGCAGCTTACGCCAGGTTCCTTCACTGAGTGACTATCGGCTGCCAACGCACGAACAATGGCTTTCTGCACTTGGGACAGATCGTTGGTGATGTCCACGGGCACGCGAAATTCCACCCGGCGAAGAGGCTCTCGCGTGAAATTGATGACGATACTTCCGAAGATTGCCGAATTGGGAATAGAGACATATGTGAGGTCGCGCGTGGTGAGAAGGGTGGTAAACAAGCCAATCTCCCGCACCGTGCCAGATTTACCTGCCACCTCCACAAAATGCCCTACCCGAAACGGACGCAAAACAAGGAGCATCACACCGGACGCTACGTTGGACAGCGTGCCCTGCAGGGCGAGACCTATTGCCAGGCCCGCCGCGCCTAGAAGTGCGATCAGGCTTGTGGTCTGTACGCCGAACTGACCAAGTACGAGGATTAGAGTTATTATCAGTATGGCGTAACGGATGAGCGAGGCCAGCAGCGGTTTAAGGGTCAGATCAATGGGCAAATGCGCCAGCCCCCTGACCGCCCAGCGCTTCGTTGCGGTCGCCAGCATCCACCCCAGCACCAGGATCACGCAGGCAGCCACAAGCCGGAGGCCGCTGTTGACCAACATCAGCTGGATGCTTTGGAGAAAGGTTAGGGGCGCGGGGAGGTTTATGGTGTCCGCCTCATGGCTGCGTGACATAACGCATGGAACCGTTCCTCGGGTTCCGATTGCCGTACATAAGCTGTGCGGATGAGAGAATTACCGCAGAAGCCTCCGGGGGACTTGTCCCCGGCTCTGCTCTCCCCCCAAACCGAATAACGGAGTCCGGAGATAACGGAAAAGCTGGGCCCGTTTGTTAAGAGCATTTTCCATTGGGCAGCTATTTCTGTCCGATACCGCACGGAATTTGGCGAATAACAATCCGCTGCCTCATTATGGTCGCGAATTTTGGGAACGCTCCGACAGCTCTTGAGGAAGTAGCGCTGTGCGGATGGAACGACTCCCTCGCCATATACTGACTCTGCTTGTGATTTCAGGATGCCTGGGGTTTTGGACTATCGTTCTGATAGCCACCGGCACCGTCTAACGTAGCGTGATCCACGCTGGCGCATGATCGCTTGCGCCATCCTCACCGCGAACCTCGCGATCAACCCCCGCCTTCTTGAGCTTGGAATGTAGGTGCTCGCTTAAAAGCAAATGATCCAGCCGCAAGCCTCCGTTTTTTTCCCAGCGATGGAATTTGTAATCCCAATACGAATAGATCTGCCCTCGTGGATGCTTCGCTCTTATTGAATCCAGCCATCCCAAATCCAGCAACTGCCGAAACCTGGCTCTAGGTTGAGGCTGGGTCAACGCGTCCTTATCCCATGATTTTGTCGTGTAGATATCCAGAGCTAAATCAGGCACAACGTTGTAATCACCAGCCAAGACTACCGGTACGTTCTCCTTCAAGAGCGAGCGGGAATGCTTGATTAGCCTGTCGAACCACGCCAGCTTGTAGTCGAACTTAGGACCGGGGTGCGGGTTGCCGTTAGGTAGATAGATGCAGCCGATAAGAATTCCATTGATTGCAGCCTCAATATACCTAGCCTGATCGTCCGACTTGTCACCGGGAAGGGAGCGCCGGATCAGCACCGACTCTTTCTTGGATAGGATCGCTACGCCGTTCCATGTGCGCTGGCCCTGCCAAACGGCATGGTAGCCCGCGTCCTCTATTTCATGAATCGGGAAGGCGCGAGTTTCGGCCTTGAGTTCTTGCAGGCAAACTACGTCGGGACGCGCAGCCTGCAGCCACCGCAACAAATTGGGCAGTCTGCGGTGGATATTGTTGATGTTGAAGGTTGCGATTTTCACATTCGCACCGAGACAACTAAAGCGTGATGGTGGGAACTCAGGCTAGGGCCACACTTTTCTACAGTGTCCATCAAGCTCTTGCACGCAAACCATCACGTCTTCGCCGTTGTGGTAATCGTTCTGCGCCGCAGCCACTGCAAGTCCGATTGCGACATGTACGCTATAAGCGAAGGTGCCGGTGAATGTGTCGTCTCTTTCGATATCCCACCGGTCGCCGTTCGGAACTACATGAAATTCAACAACGGGAATTCGCTGTTCTGTGCCGTTTCCGGTAGGCCGAAGCTTGGAATGTTTTGCCATCGAATAATCAGTAAGTGTGAATGGGTAAAACGCCAGAAAAATTCAGCGCGAAGATTGCAGCCAGGACGGCGGTAAGCCAAGCCTTAGTGATGCGGGTCACTTTTCTTTCCGTACGCCTTTAAACTTGTTGGAACCTTTGGTCTGGTCCATGAACTGGCCGGTCTCCTTGCTGCGCTTCGTGAACTTTTCCTCGCCCATTACCTTGGTCGTGATTTGGCTGCGCTTGCGAACGGCGCCTTTGCGGTGGTTGTCGCCAGTGGGGGCATTGGTTGCCATGGGAAACTCCTTCAGGGTCGTGGGCGCAACGCACGAATCTGGAGTGGGTTCCAAGGCGCGCTGGGAAGGGCGAGCGGACACCCGCCTCGTCCAGACAGTCCTCACGTTGAGGCACGTTGATCGCATCCCTGCGCCCTATGGTTGCCGAGCTTAGGATGGCCTTACATGAATCCAACGATAACAAGCGGAAAACCCTTGGCCCGGAACTATTTTCCGTGCCGCGCAGTTGGCTATGCTGAATTCGCAGGTTATCCATGCCTTATAAGTCGTCCGCGCACGTCGATATTCTTCCGCCACTGCCCACCTTGGCAGAGGAATTGTCTCAGCTTGATTGGCTCGTGGACCTCATGGACTCCCGATTCCTGATTCCAGGCACAAAGTATCGTGTGGGGCTAGACGCATTCCTGGGACTAATACCCGGGATCGGTGACGGGATCGGCGCCGTGATCAGCTTTTATATCTTGCTACGTTTATGGCAACACGATTTGCCCTGGCATCTGCGGGCCCGGTTAGTGGGAAACATACTGGTAGATTTCACCCTTGGGGCGCTCCCGCTTGTAGGGGACCTTTTTGATGTAGGTTTTAAGGCAAATAGACGGAATGTTTCACTGGTTAGAAAACATGTAGCCGGGAACCCTCAAAACTAAGGAGGGGCGGCGCGCGGAATGGATTGGGCGGCTTGACCACAAAGTGCACCACCGCAGCGCGTGCCTTCGGGGAGTTGAACCCAAAATTGACTAAAAAAACCTGCATTCAGGGCCAATAGGGTCCACAACGCAGGGTAATTTTAAGTTTTAGACTGGTACCATAAAAAAGCAGAGCCTGTACCGAGGGACTTTTCTATGCCCAAGCAAAACGTGTCAACAGTCGCTCTCGCTTCCAACGTCAACGTACCACAGGGAATGCTGTCCGAGTTTGCGAATTTGCCCGTTCTCGACCTCAAGATGATCAAGAATCTTGAAAAGGAAATGACGACGCGAGGGCTCCGTAACTATCTGACTTTCTTCCTTGCTGGTAGCCCGGAACGACTGGAAGAGATTGCTAAGGTCGCCAACGCGGGCGACTTTGAGCAATTATCGTTCATCGCACACGACCTTGTGAGCACTTCTGGCAACATTGGGGCCCTTCAAATGAGTTGCCTTGCGAGAGCATTGGCCCGGTCGTGTCGGGCTCGTGACAGCAAAGCCGCTCGGTTGCTTTTGGGAGAGTTAGCCATAGCTGCCCTTGCCTCTAACGTTGAAATTCGTAAGTGGATGGGCTCGAAGCAGCCCTAGGCCGTCAGCAGCCTTCGTTCGCGTTGCCCTAGCGGGAAGAAAGTCGGCTGGCCAAACAGAGATGAGCTTGGTTTATCACTGGTTCGACCATATGCTCAATTCGTACAAGCCCCGCGCTCGAAAGCCACGCGTGCGCCACTTCGTGCTTATGGGGTTCGGCGCCTGAATTCCAGAATGTGCCGCTTATTCGTCTAGAGGTGCCTGTAGCATCCCGCTATCTGCCCTCAGTGGCGGGCTGCCCCGAGTGTTTCGCCGCCCACTAGTTAAATCCGCAATTACTGCCGCCTTAGCGTCATCCCGAAGACTATAGTCCTCGCTGCGACCCGTCTAATCCGCCAGTATTTGACGCCAGAAACCCATTCCAGTTCATTGAGCTGGCACGCTCTGTACCAGTCTGCACAGTACTATCTTTGAGATCCCGTGATCGGGAAGGCGAACGAGCGCGTATCAATCTGGCTCTGCCCTTCAACCTGCCCCTCACGTGGACAGAGTGCCCCGCTGGTGAAACCGGCGGGGCTCCTGGCATCGGTGCGGAATCGGACGTTCTCATCGCCCTAAAAAGCGCAATTTTCAGTCGTCCAATCCAAACATGACAGGCAAGAAGCGCACATCAAATCGTAGTCCCGAAGAATTCCAAAGAAAGTGGCAGCGCGACAAGCTTTCCGCAATGCAAACCCTCGCCGCCGAAAGCGCGGCCAGTGACGCAAAGACGGAACGCTTACGGGCACTTCGTCTCGCGAAGTCGGACTAGTTCAGCAAAAGCCCATGCAATATTTTTTCGTGCAACAGACCGCATCTGGCAATTTCCGCGATATACGAAACCGCGAGTTTGTAGACTTAGAAGCCGCACAGCGGTCGGCAGTGGCAACTGTGCGGGAACTAATTTCGGACGCTTTGTTACTAGGCAAAGCGCCTGACGCCATCTCAATCGAAATTTGGGAAGAATCGGGCCCGGTGATCTCCGTCGTGCAGGGCAGAGAGCCTAAGGAGGCTGACGGCTAACGCAATTTTGCGAAAAGTGATCATGCCGCGTTCGTTTTTCCCTTCGGTCGGGAATACACCCTTTATTCATTGCTTCTTATTGCAGACGAAGGAGATCTTTCCATCTCCCTCGATATGAGCAGATTTGACCTGCTTGATGTCCCCAATGCCTTCTTCACGCAGGTGGCTCATGAACTCTTCCACAGTGATAAGTTCGCGCCGCAGGTTTTGTCTCAACAGTTTCCCGTTGCGCACCACCTGCAATGGGGGTGATGAAACCAGTCGTTCGACGAATGGACTCCAGTAGGTCAGAAGATTGATCGCGTAATTGCAAGCGACCAACGTCCCGATCATTACAACGCCGTCTGCCACTGAGCTGTAATCGCCCAGCGAGTGCGACGCAGCTTCGGCGATCAGAATTACGAAGATCAGGTCCATCATGCCGAGTTCGCCCCCCGTTCGGCGTGGCATAATTCGGGTGATGATAAGGATCAGAAGATAGAGGGCGGACCCGCGCGCGATTTGCTCCAGGACTGGAGTTTCCGGCGCAAATACCCTGAGCCACTCGGCGGCGGAGAATTCCATTTAACAGCGCGTTGTTGCTTTCCACAATGGAACGCTAAACAAGCCCGCTTGGTGCCAGGCTCATGGACTATCGTTCACGGTGCTTTCTAGGCGAACCATCCAAAGCACCTATGAGTTCCATACTCTTTTTAGATAGAAGGCGAGTAAGGCGAGTGCGAACACGACATTCGCAAAATGCAGGATAGAGGCCGGGTTTGATCACCTAATTCGGGCGCCAAGTTCGCGTACGTACGACCGACTCTAAAGGGCCCGACCGTCGGAGACTTGGAGGCAGGGTCCCCAAACAGAGGAAAGCCGACGCGGCAGTTAGCAATTAGATCGGCCTTAATACGCGCCGATTTGATAGCGAATGAGTATCCTCGGGTTTGCGATAAGATGAACCGGAGACGACAGCTATGTTCATATCTGGTTCAGCAACATCCATCTAGTTGTACGCGACCGCGGCCTTTGTTGCCCAGCCCGAAGCGTTAGCAAGTAGCAAGGGACTCATTCGATGCCTGTTCAGGAGAATTTGTGATGCCCAATCTCGCACGGCGCGCATTTGTCAAATCCGGTCTTACCGTTGCCGCGATTATTTTCACTGGCATTTGCTATAGCGCCGCCCCGGTATTGGCTCAGGAGTCATTGAATGTTGCCCCCTATGTAATCGGGCCGGGCGATCAGCTTGAAATATCGGTCTGGAAGAACCCGGAATTGTCTACCGCCGTACCCGTTAGGCCGGACGGTAGAATATCCACGCCCTTGGCGACGGACGTGGTGGCCGCTGGCAAGACGCCAGACGAGTTGGGCAAGGACATCGAATCGCGCCTGAAGAAATACGTTTCGGACCCTATCGTGACGGTGATCGTGAGCAGTTTTGTTGGTCCCTACAGCCAGCAGGTGCGCATCGTGGGTGAAGCCGCCCAGCCCAAAGCCTTGCCATATCTGGCGCACATGACCGTGCTGGATGCCATGATTGCTTCCGGCGGACTGACGCCGTTTGCGTCCGGCAATCGCGCCAAGCTTATACGCAAGGTGAACGGCAAGGATGTCAGCACGAGATTGCGGCTTTCCGATTTACTCAAGGACGGCGATCTAAGCGCCAATACTGAACTGCGGCCGGGGGATACAATTATCATTCCCCAATCCTTCTTTTGAGCGGTAGGCGCGAAGCAATATCTATGAAAGCTGATGCGTTTTTGGCGTGTAGAGCGTTTTTTCCGCCAAACCGCCCATCGGGCTCATTTACCAGTCCCTCAAGAATGCCTGGATTGTCGCCTCACGAAAAGCCAGGGATGTGCAATGGCACTTTATGAAATCCGTACGTTGAAGACGCGACATCGGATATCTTTGATATCGTATGGCGACTTCCAAAGTGACTTGGCGGCTATTTTGGCCGCGCGCACTCTCATAAGAAGCGGCGAGGCGCTAGAGATTTGGCGAGGAGAAGTCCTTGTCTACCGTCGGCCCCGCTATGGAACGGAACGCGCGACCACCGAAAGTCCGGCGCGGATAAAAGCAGCTACCGGTCCATCGAAGGGTTTGCCGGTGAGCGCCTAGTCGGCATTCTACCCCGATTTTCGTCTAACAACGCCAGCCAACGAATACCACTCTTCAAGTTCTGTCGCGTTAGCTGATTTCCAATCCGCGATGGATTTATACTGCGTGGCACCA